>JABBOE010000171.1:864-6494 GCA_019351955.1 Pseudomonadota bacterium | reverse complement strand
GCGGCCAAGGCATCGTGCGCCATGAGTTGGTCGGCGACCTGTTTCGCAAGCGCGTGATCGAGGCCGCGGCCCACATAGATTGCGGTCAGTTCTTTGTGCTCGCCCTTGTTGTCTGCTTTCAACTCGGCGCGCTCACCCTCGATATCGGCCTGTTCGGTATCCGCCTGCGAGTGCACGGAAACATATTCGCCTGCGGCCATCGACATGGCACCCGCGACCAGACCTGCGATAGCCGCAACCAATACGCTGCCGTGAGTCCCGTGAGCAGCGGCTACACCAAGCACCAGACTCGCTGTGGAAACAATACCGTCGTTTGCGCCCAATACCGCCGCGCGCAGCCATCCGTTGTTTGCTGTGCGGTGCTTTTCTCTGCGGGGTGCGGCCATTCTTGATGCCTCATGGTGTGGAAAGACGAAGCAAGCTGACAGAGCCTGCCTTTTGTCTAGGATCGTGCATCTGTCGTTCTTCGCGTTGCCAACCCCGTAGCACGCAGGCCACTTTGCTCTGATCCGAATTGACGAGCCGACGGCCGTTTCTGGAATCGAATGGATGCGTCTGCGGAAGATCGAATCGCTACTTCCCCCATGTCGCAAACATGACGATGGCGGCCCCCGCCATCACGAACGTGGCGATCCAACCCAAAATCTTCAGCCAGGGCGGAAGCACGAACTTGCCCATGATGCGCGGGTTCGTGCCGAGCAGCATGATCACCACCATGATCGGTACCGCTGCAACCCCGTTGATCACGGCGCTCCAGTAAAGCGCCTTGATTGGGTCAATCGCTGTGAAATTGAGGGCCATTCCGACAATTCCGGCGACGATCAAGACCGTGTAGAACACCTTGGCCTGATGTGGTTTGCGTGCCAATCCGCTGGGACTTCCGAATGCGTCAGCGACGCCATACGCCGCGGACCCGGCCAATACGGGCACAGCGAGAAGGCCAGTGCCGATGATTCCCGCGGCGAACACGGCGAAAGTAAACGGACCGGCCAGCGGACGCAACGCAGCCGCTGCCTGCGCGGAAGATTTGATGTCAGTGACGCCGTGCGCGTGAAGGACCACGGCGGTCGTGACGATGATGAAAAACGCCACGATTTCCGAGAAGACCATCCCCGAGATCGTGTCGATGCCGATGCGCAGCAAGGCGTCGGGACCTTGCTGCGGTTTGCGCCTGAGCGGTTGCCGCTCGTTACTCTTGTCGCGCACTTCTTCCACTTCTTGTGCCGCTTGCCAAAAGAAGAGATAAGGACTGATGGTGGTACCCATGACGGCCACAACGGCGACCGCATACCTGGCATCGAGAGCGACCTGTGGAAAGAAAACCCCCCGCGCTACGTCGCCCCAGGGGACCTTGATGGCGAAAACAGTTGCTACGTAAGCAAAAAGGCTGAGCGTGAGTACCTTGAGGATCGGCGAGTAGTACGAAAATGGGACGAACACCTGAAGCGCCAGCGAGAGCAGCGCAAACGCAGCCGTGTACGCCAGCGCCGGACCCCCGATCAAGAGTTTGAGCGCGCTCCCCATGGCGCCGATGTCAGCCGCGAGGTTGATCACATTGGCAGCCAGCAGTGCAAATGCAACGCCATACACGATCACACGCGGATAGTGCTTCCGAATATTGGCACCGACCCCGTCACCGGTCACACGACCAATGCGCGCGCTGATCATCTGGATCGCGATCATCAGTGGCAGCGCCAGTACTACCGTCCATAGGGTTGCAAAGCCGTAGGCCGCGCCAACTTGGGAGTATGTGGCTATCCCACTGGGGTCGTCGTCTGCGGCTCCCGCAATCAGTCCCGCGCTCAGCCGCCGCACAATTGGGGCTTTCATTTGCCCCTGCTTAAGATTGCCTTTCAATGGGGCTTTCATTGTCCTGCGCGACTGGGCGCGATCGGCCTGAATATCCAACAACCACGCGCTGCTGACTGGTTCCCTCATGACGGCGAACTCCACCGAACGGGTATCGATCGCCACTTGCTCGACACCCATAAGCTGTGCTGCATCGTTCTGCCGCCCGCGAACTCCTCGAATCTCGAGTGATTCCAGCCGCGGCCGTCGTTGCGCGGGCTATGGAACACTTCCAGAACCCCCAGCGTCTACGCTTGGCAACGACCTCGTTCAGCGCCTCGATGACCGGCGCACCCCTGCTGACCCCATCCACTCTGGATTTGGAGAACGCCGACCACGACAGATCCGCGATCTTGAAACCCTTGACGCGGGAGAGCCGGTGTTTATCGACGAGGCAATCCACCACCGCGCGCTTGGCGCTCGGCACCACAACTTTCGGGACAGCACGTCCTTGATCGCGCTGTTCTCCAGCGCCGTCCAAGCGAATGCCGCTTATGTTCTCGGCCTCCAGCTCCTTAAGCTGTCTACGCTCGGCTATCGACATGCCGACGTACGCTCTTACACGGGTCGTCGTTCGCGTTGCTGATGGCATGCTTGCGGCAAACCTCGCCCCCCCGAAGACCGCCTTCCCTTTGGCCAGGAACTCCACGATCTAACCCTCTGGAAACTTCGACTTCCTCATCGATCTTCATTCTCAAAGAATCGGGCGTTTTTATTTTCCATTTGTACCCGATTCGGGGAAGCTTGCGCACCCACTACGTTTCAAATAAACATCAATAAAACCCATTTTAAGGCAGCTTTTGTGAGTCTTATTGCCGTGGTGTACTGCGCCAATGAATGCGTTAGCTCAAAGTGTCCGTTTACCCCACTTGCTCGCGCATGGACGATCCAAGCGTGAATACACTCAAGATGTAAGCGAAAAACTATCCAACGCAGAACTTAATATTCAAGTAAATTTGATCCTGGCAGATCTCCTTTGAATGAAAGATGGTCATCTCCAATCATAATATATTAATTTTTTTAGTGTCGGGTGCGCATCACAAGAAACATGATGAAATTGACCGGAGTCCCAATAAGCGTACCGGCATCGCGGGGCATTTTCTATTTTTCAAACCAATGCCATGGGTAACCAATACAGTCCATTCTTGATCATGACGAAGAGACTTGTACTTTAATTTTCTGTTTTCTGCTGCAGTTCATTTTTTACCATTTTCACACCTTCGACAGCGGAAGCGATACGAACAGCGCGCGCAGATTCGTTCATGTTTTTGACGGTCCCACTTAAAGTCACCACGCCTTGTTTCGTATCGACGTGGATATCCAAACTCTTGAGCATTTCATCTTTCATCAACATGGCTTTTACTTTGGTCGTGATGACTGTATCGCTCATGTAACTGGCTGCACCACCATTTTTCGATGGCATTTGATTCTGTTGTGTCATGCTTGATGGCTGGGACGCGTCTGCGCCATAGCTATTTGCTTGTGCATCGGTTACTGCTACGGCGGTCAAAAACATGAAACAGCCAGCCATAGAAATCCATTTCTTGTACGAAATAGTGGCAATCATAATATAATCCTCAGTTTATGGGTCGAAATACCAGGTTGAATAAAAATCTTTATGCTCACGTAAAACCAACTCGACTGTCTCTCCCGCAATCCATTGCTCTGGTACGTGACATCAGCAGTGCACGACGCGGAAAGCCGTTGCCTCACGCTTCCAATGAGATCGACAGTTTTTTAGCGCACCTTACTCGGTTGCGAGCGCTAAGCCGCGACTCTTGTCGATGTGACCGATTCGTTTTGGTTTTCTTGGACGATGGTTGATAATTGGCGGATCATTCAATGCGGCCTGAAACTCATTTTCGATTATGAGGCGACTGCCAACTCCAGACTACGGCAGAAATATTTCTGAAACAGTGCGCTGCCGTACACAAGACTTAATTTTTTACGTTTATCGCATTGATCCTGTACCGGGTCATGCGCAGCCGCCTCAAGCGCGCCGGCACGGGGGTCTCGCCGGAACGAGCTCTCGATCAGTTACGCGCCATCCAACGTCACCGTGTTCGCATCAAATGCGGCCCAACCGATCGAGGGCATCGCCACCATCGACGCCCATCACGCCGATCGCGACAAGGCGCTCGATCTCAGAAAACCATGCACGACGCCCCGCCGACCCTCCTGTAGTGGCAATTTTTAAGCTCCACCCAAGAAAAGCCACTGGTTAGGGATGCGGTTCAAAATGCGCCTGCCGGCACTGGTATGACTGGCTTGGGATTGAGACAATGAAGGCATGAAACAGACGGACCTCGGCTTGGATCTGACGACCCGCAAGGGGAAGGTTGTGGGCGAGATGAATCGCGTGGTGCCGTGGAGCGCGCTGCTCGCGTTGATCGAGCCGCACGCGCCGCGCCAGGACCGGGGCCGCCCGCCGTTCGGGATTGAGGCGATGCTGCGCATTCACTTCCTCCAACACTGGTTCGGACTGTCGGACGTGGCGATGGAAGAGGCGCTGTTCGACGTTCCGTTGTATCGGCAGTTTGCTGGGCTGGGCGGGATGAACAGGCTGCCCGACCGGGTGAGCATTCTGAGGTTTCGCCATCTGCTGGAGCAGCATGAATTGGCGCCAAAGATGTTGGAGGCGTTCAACGCGACGCGGACCGCCAAGGGGCTGATCCGCAAGGAAGGCACGGCGATCGACGCCACGCTGATTGCGGCGCCGAGTTCGACGAAGAACGGCACCGGGACGCGGGACCCCGAGATGCACCAGGCCAAGAAGGGCAACCAATGGCATTTTGGGCTGAAGGCTCACATCGGCGTCGATGCTGATTCCGATCTCGTGCATACGGTGGTCGGCACAGCGGCCCATGTCAGCGATAGGACCCAAGCGCACGCGCTGGTGCATGGCGAGGAATCCGATGCGTCCGCCGATCCCGGCTACCAGGGCGTCGAGAAGCGCGAGGACACGCAGGCCATCGAGACCGAGTGGCATGTGACGACGCGCCTTGGCAAGCGCAGGGCGCTGGACAAATCCAAGCCGGCCGCCGCCTTGATCGATCGGATCGAGCAGGCCAAGGCGCGCATCCGCGCCAAGGTCGAGCGCCCGTTCCGGGTGGTCAAGCGCCAGTTCGGCCACGTGAAGGTTCGCGACCGCAGACTGGCCAAGAACGCGGCGCAGTTGCACATGCTGTTCGCGTTGTCGAATCTGTGGATGGCACGGCACCGAACGATTGGAGCCATGGGATGAGTGCGTCCGCAAGGCGCCAAATCGGCGTGCAACGCCCATCCAGGCGCGCAGCACAGGTACGCCCGAGGCCAAAAATGCGGGAAATCGGCGCGACGACGTCATGGCGCAAAACTTGGCGACATCCGGCGGCTTCGCTCATCCATTTCGGACTCCATCCCTAAGGGGACGGCGCATACACATGTACGTTCCATTCGAACACGCTTCAAGACAACAAGGATGCCTGTTGTGGCATCTGCGCTATCCCGCCAACCGTGTGTTGCCGCTGCAAAGCGGACTGCGGCTTGCCGTGCGCGAAGTCCACGTCACCCCCACCGTGCCCATGGCGGGGTTGCCCTCTGCGCAGATGCAGGTACGGATCCAGGCCTGTGACGACAAGCCTTGCATGGCGCCATCGGTGCTCACGGTTGCCCGATGAGCACCGATCTGGCACTTGGCCTGGACTTCGGCACGAGCGGGGCGCGCTGCTGCGTGATCGATCGCGGCGAGGGCGTGCTGTTTGCATCCGGCTGCGCCTTTGCGGCGCCACGCGCGCAAACCC
>JABBOE010000171.1:0-854 GCA_019351955.1 Pseudomonadota bacterium | reverse complement strand
CAGTGCACTGCCCGCGAGGCTGCGCGCGCGGCTTGCCAGCGTGGCGATCTGCGCCACATCGGGCACCGTGCTTCTGGCTGATGCCGCGATCCAACCCGTGGGCCCTGCGCTGGCCTACTTCGATAACCGGGCCGAGATGCTGGCGCGGGACCTACGCCAAGCGCTGAGTGCGCCCCTTCAGGTGGACGCTCTCGCCCGATTGCTGTGGCTGTGGCGCGATGCAGCTGGTGCGCAGGTGGCGCACGCCTTGCACCAGGCCGACTGGATCGCAGCCCTACTGCTGGGGCACGCCCCGGCCACGGATTGGCACAACGCGTTGAAGACCGGCGCCGACGTGCTGCACGCGCGATGGCCTGCGGCAGTGCGCGCCCTGCCCTTCGGCCCGATGCTTCCAGCCCTCAAGGCCCCAGGCAGCGTCCTCGGGCGCATTGGCGCACAAGCCGCGCGTCGCCACGGCCTTCCTCAAGGGGTCGTGCTGCGCGCGGGCACCACTGACAGCAACGCCGCATTCCTCGCCACCGGTGCCCACCGGACCGGCCAGGCTGTCACGACCCTGGGCAGCACACTCACGCTCAAGCTGCTTAGCGCCTGTCGCGTGGATGCCGCGCCGTATGGCGTGTACAGCCACCGTTGGGGCGATCTGTGGCTGGCCAGCGGCGCAAGCAACGCTGGTGGCGCAGCTCTGCGCCAGGTTTTCAGCGACGGTGAACTGCGTGCCATGAGTGCGCGCATCGACCCGGAAACCGACAGCCCGTTGGATCTGTACCCGCTGCCCGCCGCGGGTGAGCGCTTTCCGCTGCACGACCCGGCGATGGCGCCGCGCCTGACGCCGCGCCCACGCGACAATGTCGCGT
>JABBOE010000026.1 GCA_019351955.1 Pseudomonadota bacterium | reverse complement strand
CATCTCGTTGGAATCGTGGCCCCGTCCCCAGGCTCATACCTCGTTGGACAAGACTCTCCTTTGACGGTTTCCGTCTATTCCTTTACTTTCCAGGAGCGCAGCGTGGCTTGCGTTACGGATGCGCGCTTTTAGCCTCTTCGGCTATAGCAGGCCGTTGAAGTACCTGACGAACGGACGAATTCCCACCGCTGGAATCGCATGGCGATGCTCAACGAGTGCTCGGTTTTCGTGCAGGCTCCCCAATTCCGAGCCGGATCGGATCCTTGTGGGCGATCGGGATGGCGATTTCCATGGTTTTCGCCCTCGTCACGCCGTCTGCGGACGCAATGCGGCCAGGGAGCGCAGTCGCGTGAGGTTGTAAGCCGCCATCGTCAGGGTCAACAACTGCATGATGCTCGACCACGACCAGCAGACCAAGAACCTGCTGGTGAGCTACTCGGAGAAGCCGCTGGGCTTTTTCTGAGGGGCAACCCGGGCACGCCGCATGTGGCGTGCCCGCCGACCTGCAGGCGCCGCGCACAAAACGCCCGCTGCGGTGCGCAAGCAGCGGTTGCAGCGGTAGCCGATGTATTCCGGCATTGACGCTGCGCGTCGGCGCGGCCTACGGTGCGCCACGAGGGCGGCCCTTGCCGCCCGCAGGAGTTCGTCGATGTCCGATTCCAGGTATGGCCGCGGGCTCGCCGCGGCCATCGCGCCGTTCGCGCTGAGCGCCGCCGCATGGGGCAAGCAGGCACCGCTCCCCCCGTGTACGTGCATATGAACGGGGCCAACGAGTTTCTCGAGAACGTGGTCGTCGTGCGCCCCGTGCAAGCGGTGGTGTTCGTGGACGAGGATACCGGCCCGCACACCATCGTCGGCTACGACCCGGCCACCGGCAAGACGAACCAGCGCTTCAACGGCGCGGTCGCCGGCACCCCCGGCCCCGGGCACCCGGTGCACACCTACACCATCCGCTTCCGCCATCCGGGGCTGAAGTACTACTACTGCTCGGTGCATGCCGAGCTGGCCGTCGAACCCGGCGGAGTGACGCAGCCGAAGAAACGCCCGACGGTGCATGGATTCGGCGACCCGATGGACGGGCTGATCATCGTCACCACCGACAAGCAGCTGCTGCGCGACAACCCGGCCACGGTGCACAAGCGCATCCTGCCGAACTACTTCGGGGGTTGACGCCATGCGGCGCGCTGCGGGCTGCTGCGATAATTCGTTCGCACTCCCCGCGGCGCAGCCCATGCAATCCAAAAAAGAAGCTCGTTCCACCGCCCTCCGGGCATTCGGCGTGCTCGAATACGTGGTGAAGGCCGGCGCACCGGTGTCGCTCGACGAGGCGACGCAGGCCTGCGCGCTGCCGAAGGCCACCGTGTTCCGCATCCTCGGCATGCTGCACGAAGCCGACCTGCTGCAGCGTGACCCGCTGAGCAAGCGCTATGTCATCGGCCCGCGCATGTCGCAGCTGGCGATCGACGCGATGCAGCACTCGATGCTGCGCGCGCAGTGCCAAACGGTGCTGCAGCAACTGGTCGACGAAATCGAGGAAAGCTGCAACCTGACCATGCTCGACGACAACGAGGTGCTATACGTCGCCCGGGTCGAGACCACGCTGCCGCTGCGCCTGCACCTGGATCCCGGAACACGTGTGCCGCTGCACTGCACCGCCAGCGGCAAGCTGTTCCTGTGCCGCATGTCGCGCGAGCAGATCGTGCGCCTGCTCGGCCACGGCGAGCTCAAGCGCCACACCGAGCGAACCATCACCGACGTCGACCAGCTGATCGAGCACCTGCGGCTGGTACGGCGCACCGGGATCGGGACCCACGACAGCGAGCTGTTCGAAGCCTCCGTGGCGGTGGCCGTGCCGGTCGCCGATTCCTCCGGCCGTATCTACGCGGCGGTCGCGATGCATGCGCCGAGTGCGCGCATGAACATCGACCAGGCCTTGCAGCACGCCCCGGCGCTGCGGCGCGCCGCCGACGCGATCGCGGCGATCCTGCTGCCGGCCGGCGGCTCCGAAACCCCGGGGGGGCGCCGCCGCAAGCCGGCCAAGGCCGCCTCTGAGCCCGTGATCAACGCAGCAGCGCCACCGCGCACACGGCGATCAACATGAGCACGGCGACGCGCCGCAACGCGTCCTCGCGGGTCCTGCCGTGCAGGTGCGTGCCCAGCAGCACGCCCGCGGCGTAGGCCGGAGCCATCAGCCAGGGCGACAGCGCGCCCCCCAGCTGCAAGGCCCCGTGCAGCCACAGCAGGCACAGCCCCGCCACCGAGATCACGCTGGCATACACGGTCATGTTGGCGCGCGTGACCGCGATCGGCTCGGGCCCCGACAGCAGGTAGACCACCAGCGGCGGACCGCCGATTCCGCTGGCACCCAGCAGCACGCCGCAGACCGCGGCGACCGCCGCCGTCAACGCCATCGGCCGCGGCCCCCGGTAGCGCACACCGCATAACAGCAGCAGCGAAAAGCCCATGACCACGGCAGCGATGCCGCGGCGCAAGGCCTGCGCCGGGGTGTGCAGCAACACGAAGGCTCCGAGCGGCAACGTGGCGACGGCCGCCAGGCAGGTCACCAGGACGACCCGTCGTTGCGCCGTACGCAAGGCCGGGACGAGCATCGGCGCGGCGATGAACGCCTCGAGCAGCATGACGCTGGGCACGACCCGCCTGGGCGCGTAGGCCAGGCTGAGCATCGGGGTCATGACCATTGCACCGCCGAAGCCGGTGAGTCCGCGCATCAATCCGCCCAGCGCAGCGACCCCCGCGACGGCCAGCCACTGCCAGTCCACGGCTTCGGCGCCCGGCGCTCAGCCGCCCGGCCGCTCAGGCCCGCCGGCGTCGGCCAGGTCGCGCCACAGGCGCTCGGCCAGTTCCAGCAGCGCGCGGTCGCGCCCAGCGGCGGCGGCCAGCGACAGTCCCACCGGCAAGCCGGCGATCCGCGCGACGGGCAAGCTCACCTCGGGCAGCCCGGCAAGCCCGGCGATGGCGGTCACGCGTTGTGTCTGGCGCCTGAGTTCGTCCAGGCTGGCAGGCGCGGCATCGCGCGGCGGCGCCACGCAAGGACTGGTCGGGAACACCACCACGGCGCCGGCGCCGAGCAGGCGCTGCATGCGGGCGCGAAAGGCTTCGCGCAGGCTGCGCGCCGAGCGCGCCATGGCGGCTTCCACGCGAGACGCGGTGCGCATGCGCTGGGCGGTTTGCTCGGCCATCGCCGGGGCATTGGCCTCGATCCATGCCCCCAGCGACTGCCAGACCTCGCGGCCGCGTCGTCACGGCGATCACGAGCGCACCGGCTCCAGCGCGTGGCCGGCCAGCCCCAGCTCATGCACATTCCATCCGGCACTCGCCAGTCGCTCGCACACCCTGCCAAGCGCTTCGGCGACTTCGGGCCGGGCATTGTCGAAGGCCTCGCGCAGCAGCAGCAGGCCCCCGTCGAGCGCGGGCCCGCATGGCAGGAGTTCCTCGCCCACGCGCCGCAGGGTTTGCACGTCGCGGCACAGCCAGCCCGGCACGTCCAGGCTGGGCGCGTAGGGCATCGCCCCCAGCAGGCTGATCGCGCCGAGGCTGGGGCGGATCCCGAACAGCCCGCAGTAACTGGCCGGGATTCGCACCGAGCCGCCGGTATCGGAACCCAGGCCGGCGGTGGCCCGCCCCGCCGCCACGGCGCTGGCCGAGCCGCACGACGAGCCTCCCGGCAGGCGCCCCGGAGCCGCCGGATTCAGCGGCGTGCCGTACCAGTGGTTGGTACCCTCCAGCCCGAAGGTGAACTCGACGGTGGTGGTCTTGCCGGTGATCCTGGCGCCGGCGTCGCGCAGCCGGCTGACCACCGCCGCATCCGCGGTCGCGGCGGGATGCAGCCGGGCCCAGTCCGGGTTGCCGAATCCGGTGACCGTGCCCGCGATGTCGAATACGTCCTTGACCACCACGTCGAGCCCGCTCAGAGCTCCCGCGGCGTGCGCTTCGCACCGCAGGGCACCGAGCAGACCATGATCCTGACTCGTCGTTTCCATGCCTGCTCCGTTGCGTCAGCCGCCCGCCGTCTCGGACACACGCGCCGCACCCGGCTGCGCGTAGGCGCCGAGGTCGGTGCCCGTCTCCTCGACGCTTCGTCCCGAGGTCTGCGTGCCGAACAGCCAAATCGGCAGGATGCAGATCAGGCTGAGCACGGCCAGCAGCGTGAACAGCGAGGCCTGGCCCATGCGGGCCGACAGGACGGGAAACAGGTAGACCAGCACGACACCGCCGAGAAACCGGGTCACGCATTCGCCCAGCATCACCCCGGTACCGCGAAGACGCGTCGGGAACTGCTCGGCCATGTACAGCTTGGCCAGCGGGAACACGGCGTAGACGAAGCCCCAGGTGGCCGCGGCCGCCAGGATCACTCCGATCCTGGAAATCGGCTGCTCCAGCGCGGATGCACCCACCGCGGTGCCGATCATCAGCACGATGATGCCCATGCGCCGGCTGAAGCGGTCGCCCAAGCTGCCGGCGATCGCGGTAGTCACCACGGTGAGGAACAGCAGGCCGGAGGTGTAGTAGAGGGCGTCGGACTTGCTGGCACCCATGCGATGCAGGATGCTGGGCCCGTAGATGGTGATCACGTAGAACAGGATGAACGGCGACAGCAGCGCGAGGTAGGACACCACGACCCGTCCCAGGTACGGAGGCTCGAACAGCGTGCGAAACGATGCCGGGCGCGCCCGCGCCATCTGCAGCACCTGCAGGGCGCGCGGATCGCTCAGCTTGTCGTCGTGGGGAATGCCGCTGCGGCGCTCGAGCCGCTCGACCAGCGCGCGCACCTTGTCCATCTTGCCCATCCTGAGCAGAAAGCGCGGAGACTCGGGAAGGTAGATCATGATCACCGGGATCATGACGATGGCGGCGCCGCCGATCATCAGCAGCATGCGCCACGCCTGGTCGGCGGGCACGTGGCCTATGATCAGCGCGGCGGCGAGCGTGTTCAGGCCGTAGGCGAAGCCCAGCAGGGAGTTGGCCAGCCCGACTGCCGTACCGCGCCAGTGCTTGTTGACGAACTCCGACAGCAGCAGGTAGGGCACCGGGAACACCGCGCCCTGGCCGAGACCCGCGATGAAGCGGCAGATCAGCAGCTCGCTGACGTCACGCGAAAACGCGCTCAGGAAGGTGAACACGCTGAACACCACGATCCCGCCCATCAGCGTGGTCTTGCGACCATAGCGGTCCGCCAGGCGCCCGGCGGGCAACAGGCCGATGACGATGCCCAGCGTTCCGCTGCTGCCGATCAGCCCGACATCGTGCGGTTGCAGGTGCCAGGTCGAGCGCAACAGCAGGAGCACCGGCGCGATGATCCCGATGTCGAAGGCCTCCAGGATCCACACCAGCCCGAGCAGGGCGACGATCAAAAGGATGATGCCGTTGATCGGCATGCGATCCAGGCGCGCGAGCAAATTCTCTTGTGCAAACAAATCCGTTGAAGTCGTACTTGACATGGTTGTCTCCTACATGCTTGTCGAATGCCGCACGACGGACCCGCCGATTCCCGAGCGTGCTGCGTTGCCGCCCGGGTGTCGACGCCGATATCTGCGCCTGCGAGGCTCCGTCGTAGGGCACTCGCCGGTCCCTCCACCACCCTGTGCAGCTGGGCACGGTCTGCCTGCTGCCTTCTGGTTCGTGGCGCTGTTCGTCTCGTGTTGGCTTCCTTCTCCTCCCGACTGTGAATGGCGGCCGGCGGCTCGTGGCGCTCAGCTCGATACGGCCAGATCGACTCCCGCGAAGCGGATGCGCGCGCAGTGGATGTCCTTGCGATTGCCCAGATAGCGGATCAGCTCGTGCAGCGGCGTGGTCTTGTCGCCGTAGCGGCGCCCCTTCGGCTGCAGCTGCGCGACCAGCGCCTTGTCGTAGAAAGCGCGCAGCAGCAATTCCTCGTCGCTGGCCTGCGAGCCGAGTTCGGCGCGCAGGCGCGGGACCCAGCCCCGCGAAAGCTCGGCCGGGCGCTCGTCGCTGATCTCGCTGTCGCGGATTCGAGCGCGCTCGAGGAACTCGTCGCTGGGACGCGAGGCCAGCCTGCCGTAGTAGCCCAGCGCGTACTTGCGCACCTCGTCGGGGACGGTCCTGTAGCGCTCGCCCTGCACGACGTTGAGCACCGCCTGGGTGATGATGTACTGGGCGAAGGGACTGACCAGGATCGGATAACCCAGGTCCTGCCGCACCTGCGCCGCCTCCACCAGGATCTCCGGCAGGCGCGACTGCATGCCCATGGTCTGCAACTGGGATTTGAGGTTGGAGATCATGCCGCCCGGCACCTGGTGCTCGTACAGCGCGGGGTCGTAGGCGGCGACCTCGCCACGCGGCTTGGACTCGCGCTCGGCCAGCCAGTCGAAGTACTGGGAGCTCTCCTGCAGCGCGCCGAGGTCGAGTCCGGTGCGGATTCCCAGCGCGCGGGCGCGGCGCTCGATCTCCTCGGCCGCTGGCAGCGAGGCGCCGTTGGCCAGCGGCTCCACCGCGGTGTCGCCGAGAGAGAAGCCGCTTTGCATGGCGATCTGGTAGACCTCGGGCGACAGCGCCGACTGGCAGTGCGAATGCAGGCGCAGCGGGACCTCGCCGACCGCGGCGACCACCGCCGGGAACAGCGTGCGCGCGCGCTCGGGCGTCAGCAGCCCGGTGGGATCCTTGATCGAGATGTAGTCGGCCTTCAGCGCCACCAGCTCGCGCGCGCGCTGCACGTAGTAGGCGTCCGTGTGCACCGGGCTGAGGGTGTAGGTCATCATCGCGTTGACCTGCATCCCGTGCTCGTGCGCCGAGCGCACCGAGGACTCGATGTTGCGGTTGTCGTTGAGCGCGTCGTAGACCGTCAGCAGCTTCAGGCCCCGCTTGGCCAGCGCCTTCGAGTTGAGCTCGACGATGTCGTCGGGGAACAGCTCGAAGGTGTAGAGGCTCTGGCCGCGGGTGAGTCCATCGCAGGGGGTCTCGAAGCGCTCGCACAGCAGTCCCACGCGCTCGAAGGGGTCCTCGTGCAGGTAGCGCACGCAGACGTCGAACACCGCGCCGCCGAGGATGTTGATGAAGGCATATCCGACGCGGTCGATGGTGCCGACGATCGGCGCCATCATCTCGGTGGTCATGCGCGTCGACCACAGGCACTGGTGGGCGTCGCGCAGGGTCACGTCGACCAGGCGAAATTCGTCGCGGGCGCTTGCCGGCTGCGCGCCGGCCGATGGAGCTTGCATGGTGGTCACCTCTCAGGAAAGCGCCACCGCGGACTGGAGCGCGGGCGCCTTCAGGAAAACGTCCTCGACGAAGCGCGTGTGCACCTCTCCGGCGCGAAAACTCGGGTTGCGCAGCAGGTCGTGGTGGAAGGGCAGCGTGGTCTTGATCCCGCCGATGCGCATTTCCGAGATTGCCCGCTGCATGCGCGCCATGGCCTCCTCGCGGGTGTTTCCCCACGCGATGACCTTGGCCAGCAGCGAGTCGTAGTACGGCGGCACGCGGTAGCCGGCGTAGACATGGGTGTCGACGCGGATCCCCGGCCCTCCCGGCAGGTGCAACTCGGAGATCAGCCCCGGGTTGGGGGCGAATCCCTGCGCCGGATCCTCGGCATTGATGCGGCACTCGATGGCGTGCCCGGACCAGCGGATGTCCGACTGCTCGATCGACAGCGGAAGCCCCTGGGCGATGCGGATCTGCTCCTTCACGATGTCGATTCCGGTCACGCTTTCGCTGACCGGGTGCTCGACCTGCACGCGGGTGTTCATCTCCATGAAATAGAAGTCCCCGCTGCGCCGGTCGAGGATGCACTCGATGGTGCCGGCGCTGGTGTAGCCGACATGCCGGCACAAGCTCACCGCGGCCTCGCCGATGCGCTCGCGCAGCTCCGCATCCAGCACCGGCGACGGGCTTTCCTCGAGCAGCTTCTGGTTGCGGCGCTGGATCGAGCAGTCGCGTTCGCCCAGGTGCAGCACCTTGTCGCCGTCCGACAACACCTGGATCTCGATGTGGCGGATCTCGGTGAGGAATTTCTCGACGTAGATCGAACCGTCGCCGAACGCGGCCTTGGCCTCGCGCGAGGCATCGATGAAACGCGCCGCCAGCTCCGGCTCCGCGTGGACCACGCGCATGCCGCGCCCGCCGCCGCCGGCTGCGGCCTTCAGCAGCACCGGATAACCGAGTTCGCGCGCCACCTCCAGCGCCTGCGCGGCGTCGGCCACGATGCCGCGCGAGCCGGGGGTGGTCGGTACGCCGGCCTCCTCGGCCATGCGCCGCGCCATCGCCTTGTCGCCCATGAGGGAGATCACGCGCGACGAGGGGCCGATGAAACGCACGCCCTCCTTTTCGCACAGCGCCGCGAAATGCGGGTTCTCGGAGAGGAATCCGTAGCCGGGATGGATCGCGTCGGCGCCGTGCACCAGCGCGGCGGACACGATGAACTCGGCGTTGAGGTAGCTCTGGGCCGAGCGCGCGGGGCCGATGCACACGGCACGGTCGGCCAGGCGCACCGCCAGACTGTCGCGGTCGGCCTCGGAATACACCTGCAGGGTCTCCAGTCCGAGTTCGCGGCAGGCGCGGATGATTCGCACGGCGATCTCGCCGCGGTTGGCGACGAGCACGCGTCGCAGCGGCCGGGCGCCCGGGGTGGATTGTGGATGGTCTTGCACGGCCATGCCTCAGGCCGGGTCCACGACCATCAGCACCTGGCCGTACTCGACGGCCTCGCCGTCGCCCACCAGGATGTGGGTCACCGTCCCCGCGACCGGCGCGGGGATCGAATTCATCAGCTTCATGACTTCGATGATGCAAACCGTGGAGTCGGCCTGCACCGTCTGCCCGACCTCGACGAAGGGCCTGGCGCCGGGTTCGGGGGCGCGGTAGCAGCTGCCGACCATCGGCGACTTGACCAACACCGAGCCGGGAGGAAAGGCCAGCGCCGGCGAATGCGCGGACGGCGCCGAGGCCTGGCCCTGCGAGGCATCGACAATGAGTTCGCCGCCGCCGACATGCCCCTGGCGCTGCCGCGCCGGCGACTCCTGGGAAGCGGGCGCCGGCGCCACGGCCTGGGCGGCCGTGCGCAGCGCGGCGGCAGCTGGGGCGACAAGCGCTGCGGCGGCCGGTGCCGCGCCAGGGTCGCCGCGCCGCAGGTCGAGCTCGAGCTCGCCGAGCTTCAGATGAAATTCGCCGAAGTGCGAGCAGGAATTGATCAGCTCTACAAGTTCTCGCAAATCCTTGTAGGACATTCGGTCGTTCGAAGCAGTCATAGGTTGGAGTCTCCAGATTTCCCCGGCAGCGCACCGACTCGATGCGTCACCCGCGATGGACGCGTTGCGTCGTTGAAATTCCGTTCACTGAAATGCTGCATTTCTCTGGATGCAATTCTTGCACCGCGAGCCGCATCTTGCAATAATGAAATCGCTCATTTCGAACCATGGAACCTGAGGAGATACCCCTATGCGGCCCGTCATCATCACCGTCGCGATCACCGGGGCCCTGCCCCGCAAGAAGGACAGCCCGGCCCTCCCCGTGACCCCCGCGGAGCAGATCGAATCGACCCACGAAGCCTTCGAGGCCGGGGCCTCGCTGGTGCATGTGCACGTGCGCAATCCCGACGAGTCGCCGAGTTCGGACCCCGAGCTCTACGCCCGGGTGCAGGAGGGGGTGCGCAGGTATTGCCCGGGCATGGTCATCCAGTTCTCCACCGGCGGGCGCGGGCGCGACCAGACGGCGCGCGGCGCCATGCTGCACCTGCGGCCGGACATGGCCTCGCTGGCCACCGGCTCGGTGAACTTTCCCAATGGCATCTACGAGAACCCTCCCGATTTCGTCGAGGCCCTGGCGCGCTCGATGCAGGAGTACGACATCAAGCCCGAGATCGAGGTGTTCGACCTGGCGATGCTCTACAGCGCCGCCCGACTAGTGAAGGCGGGGCTGCTGGACCGGCGTGCCCACGTGCAGTTCGTCATGGGGGTTCCGAACGCGATGCCCGCGCGACGCTCGATCTTCGACTTCCTGCGCTCGGAGCTGCAGCAGGTGCTGCCGGAAGCGACCTGGGTCGCCGCCGGAATCGGCCGCATGCAATGGGAGCTCAACCAGTGGTGCCTGGCCGAGGGCGGGCATTGCCGCACCGGCCTGGAGGACAACCTGCGCTACGACGACACCCGGCTGGCCGCCAGCAACGCCGAACTGGTGCGCAAGATCGTCGACGTCTGCGACAGCCACGACCGACGCCCCGCCACGCCCGCCGAGGCGCGCCGCATCCTCGGCCTGCGCGAGGCCGCCTGATGGAGCCGCATGCCATGAACGCCCCCGAGACTGCGCCGGCCGCGTCCGGCGTCGCGCAGCGCCGCTGGAGCGTCGCCGAAGCCGTGGATCTGTTCGAACTGCCGCTTCCCGAACTGATGTTCCGCGCACAGCAGGTGCACCGGCAGCACTTCGATCCCGCCGAGGTCCAACTGGCCACGCTGCTGTCGATCAAGACGGGAGGCTGCCCGGAGGACTGCGCGTACTGCCCGCAGTCCGCGCATCACGACACCGGGCTGAAGGTCGGCGCGCTGCTCGAACTGCAAAGCGTGGTCGACGCCGCCAGGCGCGCCCGCGATGCCGGCGCGACGCGCTTTTGCATGGGCGCCGCGTGGCGTTCCCCGAAGCCGCGGCAGCTCGAGTCCGTCGCCCGCATGGTCAGCGAGGTCAAGGCCCTGGGGCTGCAGACCTGCGTGACCCTGGGCATGCTGCAGCCCGGGCAGGCCGAGCAGCTGCGCGACGCCGGGCTGGACTACTACAACCACAACCTCGATACCTCGCCCGAGTTCTACGGCAACATCATCAGCACCCGCTGCTACGAGGACCGGCTGGACACGCTGGAGCAGGTGCGCTCGGCCGGCATCAAGGTGTGCTGCGGAGGCATCGTCGGCATGGGCGAATCGCGCACGCAGCGCGCCGGCCTGCTGGTGCAGCTGGCGAACCTGGAGCCCTACCCCGAATCGGTTCCGATCAACAACCTCGTGCGCGTGGCCGGCACCCCGCTGGCCGAACAGGCGCCGCTGGATCCGCTGGAATTCGTGCGCAGCATCGCGGTGGCGCGCATCCTCATGCCCCGCGCCAGGGTGCGGTTGTCGGCCGGGCGCGAAAGCATGGACGATTCGCTGCAGGCGCTGTGCCTGCTGGCGGGCGCGAACTCGATCTTTTTCGGCGATACGCTGTTGACCACGCCCAACCCGCAGGCCTCGGCCGACCTGGCGCTGCTGCAGCGCATGGGCATGCGGGCCCAGCCATCCCAGGAGACCCATTGATGCACCGCGGATCGAAGGACGACACATCGCAGCCGCCACCGCAGGAGCAGGAGCTGCGCGATCGCGTCGCGCTGGTCACCGGAGCCGCCCGCGGCATCGGGCTGCACATCGCCACCCGCCTGGCCGGCTCCGGCTGCACCGTGGTGCTGACCGACATCGACGCCGACGGCGCGGCACGCGGCGCGGCCGCGATCGCCGGCACGGCGAGCGCACTGCGCATGGATGTGCGCGACCGCGCCGGGACCGGCCACACGGTGCGCCGCGTGCTGGACGCGCACGGACGCATCGACATCCTGGTCAACAACGCCGGCGTGCTGGCGCAGGGCGCCTTCGACCAGACCGACGGCGCGGCCTGGGACGACCTGGTCGCGGTCAACCTGACCGGGATCTACAACTGCGTGCAGGCGGTGGCGCCTTCGATGATCGCCAAGGGCCGCGGCCACATCCTCAACCTCGCGTCGGTGTCGGCGGCCCGCGCCGGCGGCTCGGTGGGCAACGTGTGGTACGGAACCACCAAGGCCGGGGTCGTGGCCATCACGCAGGGCTTGGCGCGCGAACTCGGACCCCGCGGGATCCGGGTCAACGCGATCGCGCCGGCGGTGGTCGACACCGACATGATGAAGCCCTACCTGACCGAAGCGGTGCGCGGCGCGATCAGCGCACGAATTCCGCTGGGCAGGCTGGCGTACAAGCGCGACCTCGGTGAACTCGCCGCCTGGCTGGCCAGCGACCGCTCGGAGTTCATCACCGGCCAGACCATCGCGGTCGACGGCGGCCTGCTGTGTACCTGAACGGCCGCGTGCTCAGCCGGCCGCCTCATGGGCGACAAGGCTGATGACGATGGACCCAAGAGCGGTCGCACCCGGCCCGCCTGGATGCGGCCTTTGCAGGTCGCTTTCAACACGTTCTGCAAATGCCTCGACACCTGCGCTGCAGGACAACACGCACGATGTGGCCATCGGGTTGCCGCGGTGAACGCCGGCTCGCCGAAGCCCACGGCCAGCGCGCCCGCCGGTGCATCGAAAGACCACAGCCACCCGCCAATGATGCGCACAGAACGCGCAAAAGCGGTTGCGTTGACTTGAACCCGCAAGGCGTGATGTTTGACATGCCCAATCGGCCGATGTCGGGCTTCAGGCCGACGGCGCGTCACTCTCGCCGATGCGAGTGCTCCCCCGGGCGGCGCGCGATTGGGCGCCTCGGCGCCGCCCACCGCATCCAGCTGTGGCGAGGCCTGGGGGCCAGGAAGGCCGAAACGCTGGTCCAAGAAGGACTGAAAGACCGTCGGGTGCCAGTATTCACGGCTGGCGAAGGCAACGGGCGCTGGCAACAGGCCTTCCCGGACGTAGTTGTCGATGGTCTTGGTGCATACGCCGAAGATGTCGGCAGCGTCGGCCTTGGTAAGCAGCTTGAGATGAGAGAAGTTCGACATGGGGCAGTGTCCGTGTGACGTGGCCTTTGTCTAGAAACGCGGTTTATCCGCAACGATGGAGCCGGCGCAGGCGCGGCGTCAGCCTTCAGGCTGTTCGGCGAGGCCGAAATGCAATCACGTTCGCGCCCAGGCGCGTCGATTCTTGCTCCTGCAGCGCGCTCACACACGCAGAGACCGCGGCACTCTGGGAACAGGTCAAAGGCTCCGCCCCGTCCATCAGCGCGCCCGGTGCGACACCGGCGCGTTTGTTGAGAAAGCGGCGCCCCCCCCGGTGCACGCGGACCTTCTCGACGTCCTTGAAGCACTCATCGAGCTTGTGAGCCAACCGCGAAGCGCACAAATGGGCGTAGCGCATCAGCATGCGCAGATCCTGGTGGCCGCTGAACACCTGGATCTCCGGCAACGTAAATTTTCCACTCTCCGCCAGACGTGACAGGGCCTCGTGACGTGCATCATGAATGTGAAAATCGTGGACGCCAGCCATGAGGCAGGCCTTGGTCCAGGCGCCGACCACAGCATCAAGGCCGACTGCAAACACACGCTCCGTGTCGCGTGGAAGGTCCTGCAGAAGCTCCACCAAATCGTGCCGCAAGGCCAACTTGCGCGCCAGCCCGTTCTTGGTCTCGGGCAGGAAGGCCGTCTTGGCTTCGAAGTCAATGCGGTTCCAGGTCAGCCCCAGGGTCTCACCGCGACGGGCCGCTGTCATGACCTGGAAAAGATAGAAGACTTGCAAGTACGGCACCACCTGGGCGCTCTCCTCGGCCAACGCCAGCAGCCGCCTGCGCGTTTGAGCCAGCACCTTCTTGCGCGCACTGGGGCTGGAGAACACCTGGTCGCGCATCGCCGCATGGGCGAGCTCACACAGGCGGGCCTCAACCGCCTGCTCGCCATCCAATTGCGCCAAGGCCTCCAGCAATCGCGCCTCTTCGGCCGCCGAGATGCGCCGGTCCCTTTCGTTGAAGTATTTGGGACGGCGCACGGCAACCATGGGGTTCTTGCGCAGCGGGTAGTCCCAGACCGACGTGGCGACCGTGAGGACGCTCTTCAGCCGGTCAATTTCGCGGTCCACCGTGCTCGGCTCGACCGCCTCGAGCCGGTCGTTGATGAACAGTTCGATATCGACCGTCGTCACATCGGCCAGCGGCTTGTGGATCCAGCTCAGCTCACCGCTGCTTTGGCGCATCTGGAACTTGGCAGGGCGCACCACTTGCCCTCGACGCCGCAACTCCTCACGATACCCCTCGAGCAGCGCAACGCCCGCGGGCCCGCTGTCGGCCAGCCACCCCTCGAGCGAGTATGCGAGAACCTTGTGGCTTTTGTGCCTTGGCGCTTCTTCGAGCAGGTAGCGCACGAAGAGCTGTGCCAAGGTCACCTTGCGCGAGGCCGTGTAGTCGACAAAGAGCCCACGGCTGCGCTCTTCCATGCTGTGCGCGATGAAGGCTTGCGCCTCCGACTTCGACTTGAATGTGCTCAGCAGCGGCTTATGGCCCTTCTCGCGGATACGCACGAGCCAGCTTTCGTCGAGCTGCTCGACGTGCGGCTTGAAACCCTGCGCGCGCAGCGCGTCCATGGCGGCCTGGACGGCTTCGACGTTGTTGAAGGGGAAGTAGCGCGTGCGCCCCGGACTGTTCTTGACCGTGAGGCGAAAGCGGCTGCGGTTGGTGAGGTCTGCCATGGATATCTCCGCATGATGAATGGAGACTCCTGTAGCCACGGCGTTTATTTCTGGAGCGGGAAAGGCTGACCCACTGCGCCGATTTGGAACAGAATTGGAACAGCACCCCAGAAAACACAAAAGCCGCAGTGTCTGCGGCTTTGGCAACCTCTTGATTTCTCAAGAGAATTTGGTCGGGGTGAGAGGATTCGAACCTCCGGCCTCTACGTCCCGAACGTAGCGCTCTACCAGGCTAAGCTACACCCCGATGAGGATTCGCAGCATATCAGCATGCCGATCATGCATTGCGATCCAAAGAGTAAGAACACAAGTTTATCAGAGCCTCACGAGCAGGAGTGACTGCGAGACCCTCGATCAGGCTTCGTGCGCGGTTGAGTTCGGTCTGCGCACTAGCGTAGACGACGTCGAGTGCGCCGCATTTCTGAACAATCTGCAGAACTCGGGGCATCTCATCCGACAGGCCTTCGCGGATGGCATCTTCAATGACCTTGCGCTCGGACGCTGAACAGCGTTGCATGGCGACAATCAGCGGAAGAGTGGGTTTGCCCTCACGTAAATCATCACCGACGTTTTTGCCCATCTCGGCCGCCTTGCCACTGTAATCCAGTGCATCATCGATCAATTGAAAGGCTGTGCCGATGCACCGGCCATAGCTGGCGGCCGCCGCCTCATGCTCCGCGCCGGTGCCCGCAAGCATGGCTCCAATGCGAGCGGCAGCCTCGAACAAGGTAGCGGTCTTGTAGTTGATTACCTGCAGATAACGCTCATCGCCGATATCCGGGTCATGCATGTTCAACAACTGCAGAACTTCACCTTCGGCGATGACATTGGTGGCGTCAGCCAGAATTTGCAAAATGCGCATGTCGCCAGCTTTCACCATCATCTGGAAAGCGCGCGAGTACAGAAAATCTCCGGCCAGAACGCTGGCGGCGTTGCCGAAAGTCGCATTGGAGGTCTTGCGTCCGCGACGCAATTCGGACTCGTCGACCACGTCGTCGTGCAGCAGTGTGGCGGTGTGGATCAACTCGACCACTGCCGCAAGCAGATGATGGTGCGGTCCCTGATATCCATGCGCCTTGGCGATGAGCAGCAACAGCGCCGGACGTAATCGCTTGCCTCCGGCAGAAACGATGTAGGCACTGATCGCATTGATCAGCTGCACCTCGGACGAGAGATTGCGCCGGATGGTCGCATCGACCTCCAGCATGTCTGAAGCAATTGGAGCAAGTATCGACTGGATCGAGTGCGAGGAGGTCACGAAGTGCGCTGGTCTAAGGATGGGTTCGCGCAGATGGCGGCGCGGATCATGGCCAAGGAGGCCTGTGGCATTTTATAGGTCTCGCCATGGCTGCCGGCCGGCTTGAACCCACACGGTGGCAAGGGTGCTGAACCGTTTCGCACACGACAGCGAGCGCGAACATGACGCAACCGTGGGGCTCTGCTATGATGCAATGTTGATCGGCCAATGGGGGACTTGCGTACTCCATGCGCTGACTCGTCGAGCGCAGGTGAGGACCCGTGCTCGAAGTACGGACGTTTAGCGACGTCAATAAGCGGTGTTGGCGGAAAAGTCAGTTGCGCATGGGGCGCAGGCGCTCGATAGATTGATGCGAGCGGGCGAACCCATTCAGGCACGACTTGAACGACGCACATTCAATTTCAGGAGTTGTCATATGTATGCGGTCATAAAAACCGGTGGCAAGCAGTACAAAGTCTGCGCCGGCGAAAAGATCAAGGTAGAACAGTTATCCGCAGACATTGGCCAAGACATCGTGATCGATCAGGTGCTCGCCGTCTTTGATGGCGCGGATACCCGTATCGGCACCCCGCTATTGGCGGGTGCGGCGGTGAAGGCCAAAGTCTTGGCGCATGGGCGAGGCGAGAAGGTGCATATTTTCAAAATGCGCCGTCGCAAGCACTATCAGAAGCGGCAAGGACACCGGCAGAACTATACCGAGCTGCAGATCGAAAGCATTGCTGCTTGAGGAGCAAGAAACATGGCACAGAAAAAAGGTGGCGGTTCAACCCGCAACGGGCGTGACTCCGAAGCCAAGCGGCTGGGGGTCAAGGCCTTCGGTGGCGAGGCCATCCCGGCCGGCTCGATCATCGTGCGCCAGCGCGGCACACGCTTTCATGCAGGTGTCAACGTGGGTATGGGCAAGGATCACACGCTATTCGCGCTGGTCGACGGGCAAGTGCAATTTGGCCGTAAGGGCGAGCACAACCGCCAGTACGTCAACATCACCCCGCTGAACACGGCCGAGGCCTGAATTTGGCTGGTGCCGGGGCCTCCCGGCGCCTTCACTGGTAGTGCTCAAGCCCCGGCTTGCGGCTCCCTGGCATTGCGTCCAGAGAGTGGCAAACCGGGGCTTGTGTTTTCGGGCCCAAAATCGTGAAATTCATCGACGAAGCGCAGATTGAAGTCTTTGCTGGCAATGGCGGCAACGGCTGTATGTCCTTTCGTCGCGAAAAATTTATCCCCTTCGGCGGCCCCGACGGCGGTGATGGCGGGCGTGGCGGCCATGTCTATGTGCAAGCCGACTCCAACCTCAACACCCTGATTGATTTCCGTTACCAACGCCTGTACCGGGCGCGCAATGGGGAACATGGTCGTGGTGCCGACCAATTTGGGGCTGCTGGCGAGGACATGCTGTTGCGTGTGCCGGTGGGCACCCTTGTTCGGGATGCCGAGACCGACGAGGTGGTGGCGGATCTCACCCAATCGGGGCAGCGCATCGTGCTTGCCCATGGCGGAACAGGCGGCCTTGGCAACCTGCGCTTCAAGTCCAGCACGAACCGCGCCCCGCGCCAAAGCACGCCGGGGCAACCCGGGGAACAGCGCAAGCTGCATCTCGAACTCAAGGTGCTTGCCGATGTGGGCCTTCTGGGCATGCCCAACGCTGGCAAGAGCACGTTTATCGCCGCAGTGTCGAATGCACGCCCCAAGATTGCCGATTACCCCTTCACGACCCTGCACCCGCAACTTGGCGTTGTGCGTCTGGGCGAAGGCCAGAGTTTCGTCGTTGCTGACATACCCGGGCTCATCGAAGGCGCGGCCGAAGGTGCTGGCCTTGGGCACCAGTTCCTGCGCCATCTGCAGCGCACCCGTTTGCTGCTGCACCTCGTGGATGTGGCTCCTTTCGACCCAGAAGCCGATCCCGTGCGCGATGCGCGTAGCGTAATCGCCGAGTTGAAGAAATACGACCCCGAACTTGCGGCCAAGCCCCGCTGGCTTGTACTCAACAAGATCGACATGGTTCCGGCCGAGGAACGCAAGGCGCGCGTCGCAGACATCGTCCGCCGCCTGCGCCATAAGGGGCCCGTGTATGTGATCTCGGCCCTGGCGCGCGAAGGCCTCGAACCCCTCCTGCGCGCCATATTCGAGGCTGTTCGGGCGGCTGCACCCGCCGAGCCGGAGCCACCGACCGATCCCCGCTTCGCCCAACATGAGCAATGAGTCCGTGCCCCCCACATCCGTGATCGTCGGGGCACGCCGGCTGGTCGTCAAGGTCGGCTCGAGCCTGGTCACGGATGAAGGTCGTGGCATCGACCATGGCGCCGTGGCGCTTTGGGCGCAACAGATTGTGGCACTGCATGCTCTGGGCAAGGAAGTCATCCTGGTGTCCAGTGGCGCCATCGCCGAGGGGATGAAACGCCTAGGTTGGGCCAAGCGACCGAGCGAAATCCCTGAACTGCAGGCGGCGGCTGCCGTCGGTCAGATGGGACTCGCGCAGGCCTACGAAACAGCATTCAGCGCGCATGGCCGGCACTGCGCGCAGATCCTGCTGACGCACGCCGATCTTGCCAACCGCCAACGCTACCTGAACGCCCGAAGCACCCTCGTGACCTTGCTCGCGCACGGCGTCGTGCCAGTGATCAACGAAAACGACACGGTGGTCACCGATGAAATCAAGGTCGGCGACAACGATACGCTTGGTGCGCTGGTGACGAACTTGGTGGAAGCCGACGCGCTCATCATCCTGACTGACCAGCGCGGCTTGTACTCGGCCGACCCCCGCAAAGACCCCTCAGCGCAACTGATTGCCGACGCACGGGCCGACGACGCTTCGCTCGCGGCCATGGCCGGGGGCGCAGGAAGCGCCATCGGCAAGGGTGGCATGCTGACCAAGGTCTTGGCTGCGCGGCGCGCGGCGCAAAGCGGGGCACACACGGTCATTGCCAGCGGACGGGAGCGCGAGGTGCTGCTGCGCCTGGCAAGCGGCCAGTGCATTGGCAGCCAGTTGCGCGCGGGTGCCGGCAAACTGGCTGCGCGCAAGCAATGGATGCTTGATCACCTGCAGACAGCCGGACGCGTGGTTGTGGACGCCGGTGCAGCCCGCCGCCTGCGTGAAGGTGGCGCAAGCTTGCTGCCTGTGGGGGTCGTCGATGTGCTCGGCGAGTTCGAGCGCGGCGACGTGATCGTCGTACTCGACAATCAGGGCCGGGAGATTGCGCGGGGACTGAGCAATTACGCGTCTGCGGAAGCCCGGCTCATCCGGCGCGCTCCAACCGCGCAGATCGAACCCATTCTCGGATTCATCGAGGAACCCGAACTCATTCACCGCGACAACATGGTCCTGACGCAGCTTGCCGGGTGACCGCTGCGACAAGCCACACGCCGCACGGCCCGGGCTTGTCGCCGAGCATCTGGGAGGACGCTCAGCCCACTCCATCAAGGCGTGGGCTGGGGGCCATGCAAACCCTCCTTGAGGTTTTCCACGATGGTCTCAGCGGACCCCGCTGCGCGCCCATTTTCGCAAAGGTAATCCGAGGCAAGCACCCCATGAATGCGTGTGAATCCGCCCACGTTCACGGCGATCCAATCCGTCTGCGGGTTCCGAACCCACCGTTGTCCACCCGCACTCCAAACCCCGTAAACATGCCAAGCGTTTTGCGCGCAATCCAGGCCCTCATAGCTGACATTGCGCACGCCTTGCGCGCTTTGCGCCACCAGGACGTAACGCACCTCGGTGTCGCTGGCGACGCTGATACTGGACAGGTCAACCAGAAATCCCATCGTCGAGCCGCCAGTGACGGAGACTTTTTCCAGCGCGGCCTCTTGCGGAGCTTTGGGAAACTGAACGGCGACGGCGCTTGCAGGGGGTTTCAATGGCCCGAACAAGCCCACTTGATTTTCCGAGCGTTGGGCAAAGGCAAGACTTGTGGCCGAGCAAAGCAACAGGCAGCACGCCAGCGCACGCGCGGCCTGCCGCAATGGGAACGAGTGGATCATTCGGGAACCGGTTCGTGAGTGAAGGCGCTATGCAAAGGACGCCCATGGCGTAGATTGGCCCGCAAATAGCGTGTGCGCTGCTCCAGTCGCGGCAGCAAGTGCGAAAGCTCCGACAGGGCCTGCTGATAGACGTCGCGCTTGAACTCGATCACGCTATCCAGTGCAATCCAGTAGTCATTCCAGCGCCAAGCGTCAAACTCCGGGTGGCTGGTCGCACGCAGGCACACATCACAATCACGCCCGGTAAGCTTGAGAAGAAACCAGATCTGCTTCTGGCCTTTGTAAATGCCTCGGCTGTCGCGCCGCAGGTATTGCTGCGGGACGTCATAGCGCAACCAGTTGCGGGTGCGCCCCAGCACATGTACATGGCAGGGCTTCAGCCCGACCTCCTCGAACAGTTCGCGGTACATCGCCTGCTCGGGGTTTTCTCCGGCGTTGATGCCACCTTGCGGGAATTGCCAGGAATGTGCACTCACCCGCTTGCCCCAAAACACCTGATTTTTGGTGTTTAGCAGGATGATGCCGACGTTGGGACGATAGCCTTCGCGATCCAACATGGCCAATATCCTTCATCTTTTAGAATCATGCTTTGATTATAGGCACCGGCTTGCGCGCTGCCGACCCCCTCTGGCCCTTTCCGCAAGACCGGCAAGGTCGGACACTGCAGCATCCCCTTCCCCACTGTCTCCAGGCAAACCCTTCATGCGCGTTTCACGCTTTTTCATTTCGACCCAGAAAGAAGCCCCGGCCGATGCCGAAGTCGCCAGCCAAGCCCTGATGTTGCGTGCCGGGATGATCAGAAAGCTCGCAGCTGGCCTGTACACCTACATGCCGCTGGGTCTGCGCAGCATCCGCAAGGTGGAGGCCATCGTGCGCGAGGAAATGACGCGTGCCGGGGCCATTGAATTGCTGATGCCCGTGGTGCAACCGGCTGAACTCTGGCAGGAAACCGAACGCTGGGAACACTATGGCCCGGAACTCCTGCGCATCAAAGACCGCCACCACCGTGACTTCGTCGTTCAGCCCACGTCCGAGGAGGTGGTCACCGACATCGCGCGCGGCGAGATTCGCTCCTGGCGGCAACTTCCCTTGAATTTCTTTCATATTCAGACCAAATTCCGCGACGAGCGCCGGCCACGCTTCGGCGTGATGCGCGCGCGGGAGTTCACAATGAAGGACGCCTACTCCTTCGACCGGGATTACGCCGGTGCCCAGCAGAGCTACCAGACCATGTATGCGGCATATCAGCGCATCTTCCAGCGTTTTGGATTCGAGTTCCGCGCCGTGGCGGCCGATTCCGGTGCGATCGGGGGCTCGATGAGCCACGAGTTCCATGTCATCGCCGAGACGGGCGAGGACTCGATTGCCTACTGCCCGCAGTCCGACTTCGCCGCCAACGTGGAATTGGCCGAGGCGCTGCCACTGATTGCCCGACGTGCAGCCGCCGTAGCCCCGCTGCGCAAGACACCTACGCCAGGCGCGGCGAAATGCGAAGACGTCGCCGCCCTGCTTGGCATCCCGCTTGAGCACACGGTCAAGTCGGTGGTCATGGCCGTGGAGGCTCCGATCGGCGAGTCCGGCGTCGCGTCGACGGCCATCGTGCTTCTGCTGGTGCGTGGCGACCACGCGGTGAACGACATCAAGGTCAGAAAATTGCCTTGTATGAAGGACGCACGCATGGCCACAGAGGCTGAAATCATCGAACATTTTGGATGCAGCCCCGGCTACCTTGGACCGATCGGGACCGCACGTGCAGTGCGGATCGTGGCCGACCGCACTGTGGCCGCCATGCACGATTTCGTGGTCGGCGCCAATGCCCAGGATTTCCACTACACCGGCGTGAATTGGGACCGTGATCTTCCAGAGCCCGAGGTTGCTGACATCCGCAACGTGGTCGCTGGCGATCCGAGCCCTGATGGCAACGGTCAACTTGCCATTTGCCGCGGGATTGAGGTGGGCCATGTGTTCTACCTCGGCACCAAGTATTCGGCCCCAATGGGCGCAACGTTCCTTGACGAGAACGGAAAGTCCAAAACGCTGGAAATGGGCTGCTACGGCATCGGCATCACCCGCATCCTCGGCGCGTGCATTGAACAGAATCACGACGCGCGCGGCATGATATGGCCCGAAGCGATCGCACCGTTCACCGTGGTGATCTGCCCGATCGCGTACGACCGCAGCGCCGCCGTGCGTGAGGCGGCGGACCGGCTGTACCTGCAACTGTTGGACGCGGGTGCGGACGTCGCCCTCGACGACCGCGGCGAGCGCCCGGGAGCGATGTTTGCCGACTGGGAACTCATCGGGGTACCCCACCGATTGGTGGTCTCTGAGCGTGGACTCAGTGCTGGCACGCTGGAATACCAGCACCGACGCGATGCGCAGGCCACCGCCATAGCGCTGGATGCGGTGCTGGCGCATCTGCGCACTCGCAGCGCCGCCTGAGTTGCGCCGCCTGCAAACGCACGACATACGCACCGTGAATCTGCACCGATGGGTTTGGCTGCGCCGCCTCGCCACGTTTGCCGTGCTGATGGGCATGTTGGCCGGGAGCGCGGCGCTTGCGTGGGCCGGTGACCAAAAGGAAGAACAGCTCTCGGACGCGGTACGCCTAGCGCTCGCGGGCCAGATTGCAGACTCCACGGTACGGACGCCCGATTTTCGAAATCCGAATCACCTTGTGACCTACCTGCTGTGGCTGGCCACGGAATCGACTCGGCTACGCGCGCGTATGCCCAACCGTGTTGTGCGCGAGGCGTTTCTGCGCACCGTTTGGTATGAGGCACGCCGTGCAGGGCTTGAGCCGGCGCTTGTGCTCGGGCTGATTCAGGTGGAAAGCGGCTTCAAAAAATACGCCATTTCACCGGTCGGTGCCATGGGCCTGATGCAAGTCATGCCGTTCTGGACCAAGCAGATTGGCAATGGCGACAAGTTGGCTATGTTTCGCATGCAAGTGAACTTGCGCTACGGTTGTGTCATCTTGAGGCATTACCTCAACGAGGAGCATGGCGACCTTTTCATGGCGCTGGGACGCTACAACGGCTCGCGCAGTCAGGCTGCCTATCCCGATGCAGTGCTTGGGGCGCGCCGAGAGTGGGTGGTGAACTCGTCAAGCGAACAGCTCGCCAGCCGCAGTCCCGCGCGGTGACCTGCATTCAGCGCCGCATCAATCCGGCGCCACCCATGCGCTGCATCATCTTGAACATCTTGCCACCCTTCATCTTTTTCATCATGTCGCGCATTTGCTCGAACTGGCCGAGCATTCGGTTGACTTCCTGGACCTGCACGCCAGCACCAGCGGCAATTCGACGCTTTCGGGATGCTTTGATGACGTCCGGCTTGCGGCGTTCCTGCGGGGTCATCGCGCAGATGATGCCCTGCATGCGGCGCACGTCGCGCGCGGCCTTGTCCATGTCGGCCTGACCCGCGCGCGCCTGCATTTCCGCCGGGAGTTTGTCCATCAGCCCTTGCAGCCCCCCCATCTTGTTCATCTGCTGCAGCTGCATGAGGAAGTCATTGAGGTCAAATTGTTCACCCGACTTCACCTTCTGTGCGAGCTGCTGCGCCGCCTGAATGTCCACGCTGCGCTGCGCCTCCTCCACCAGCGCCAGCACGTCGCCCATGCCAAGGATGCGATCCGCCATGCGCGACGGGTCGAAGGCCTCTAGTCCGTCAATTTTTTCCGACACACCAGCGAACTTCACGGGAGCGCCCGTGACGTGGTGGACAGAAAGCGCCGCGCCGCCGCGCGCGTCGCCATCGAGCTTGGTCAACACGATTCCCGTCAACGGCAGTGCATCGTGGAACGCTCGCGCCGTGACCAGCGCATCCTGGCCCTGCATCGCGTCGACTACGAAAAGCGTCTCAATCGGCTTGAGCAGGCCATGCAGTTCGGCGATCTCGCGCATCATGTCCGCATCCACCGCCAGGCGGCCCGCGGTGTCCACCAACAGCACATCGAAGTGGTGGGCGCGAGCATATTCCACGGCCCGCTTCGCGATGTCCAGCGGCTTTTCGCTGGGGGATGAGGGCAAAAATTCGGCCCCGGCCTGTTGTGTGACGGTCTGTAGCTGCGCGATGGCAGCTGGGCGGTACACGTCGCACGACACCGTGAGAACCTTTTTCTTTTGACGCTCGGTCAGCCACTTTGCCAACTTCGCCGTGGTCGTGGTCTTGCCCGCGCCCTGTAGGCCGGCCATGAGTACAACCGCTGGCGGCTGCACCGCGAGGTTCAGGCCAACGGCCTCGGGCCCCATCAGGGCCGCCAGCTCTTTGTGCACCACGGCGACCAGCGCCTGTCCGGGCGAGAGCGACCCCACCACCTCCTGCCCGAGTGCTTTCTCCTTCACGCGCGCGGTGAATTCGCGCACCACAGACAGCGCGACGTCCGCCTCCAGCAAGGCCAGCCGCACCTCACGCATCATGTCGGCGATATTGGACTCGGTGATGCGTGCCTCGCCTCGCATGGTCTTGACGACTCGGGACAGGCGCTGGGTCAGGTTATTGAGCATAGAGTGGTCTGCGGTGGTCTGCGGTGGTCTGCGGTAGTCTGGCGTGTCCATCTGCAGGGGCAACGGACGGTGTAAACCGGATGGCGAGCAGGCGCGCCTGACCGGACTTGCTGAGGTGTCATCCAACCGGGACGGCACCCCGGTTCTCGGATGCGAGACAATGGGCCTCCTCGCACGGCGGCAAAAATCGGCAAGGCCCTCGGTTAAACTCAAAACATGTGGATTTTAGTCAACGGCTCAGCCTTCGTACTCTACCTGCTGGCTTCGTTGCTTGCCCGTCCGCGTGGTGGGCGAGCGCGCGCGACCCAAGCCTCACCGGCGCATCCCTATCGCGATGCTGCCACCGTAGCCATGCTGCTGGCGTGGCTTGCCCATGCCAGCAGCTTTGTCCTCGTCCTTCAGGGTCTGCATGATCCAGATTTCGGGTTTGCCCCGGCACTGTCGCTCACGTTTTGGCTGGTTGCAGCCGTGTACTGGGTGGAAAGCCTTTATTACCCCTTACAGGGGCTGCGGTCATGGATCTGTCTGCTGGCGGCGATCTCCCTGCTATTGACCTGGTTCTTTCCAGGGGACCGCCTGGCTCCACCGGGTGCGGGCATCGCGTTTTCACTGCATTGGGCCATGGGCATTGCGGCTTATGGCCTATTCGGTACGGCGGTGCTGCATGGGTTCATGCTTTGGTCCGCCGATCGCGCATTGCATCGACGCCAGCCGACTTTGGCGGGACTCGGGCCGGCCCTTCCTCTGCTGACCCTTGAAAAGCTGACCTACCGGTTGGCCGCGCTCGGCTTCGCCTTGCTCACCGCTTCCCTGATCTTCGCCATCAGCTTTAGCGAACGACTGTTCGGGCACGCCTTCGAACTGAACCACCAAACGGTGTTCGCCGTAGCGGCATGGCTGCTATTTGCAGTTCTACTTCTAGGCCGAGGCGTCCTGGGCTGGCGCGGGCGGCAGGCATTGCGCTGGTTGTTCTCCGGTTCAGCCCTGCTGTTGCTGAGCTATGTCGGTTCGCGCTTCGTACTTCAGGTCATCCTGCACCGATGAAATACCTGCTCGTTTTCGTGGTTGTGATCGTGGGACTGACTCTGTTGAAGAAGAGCCACCAGCACCGCGAGATTCCCGGTGCGCGCAAACCCCCCAAGCCTGCTCCTCCGGAACACATGTACGCCTGCAGCCATTGCGGCGTGCACGCGCCGCAAAGTCGCTGCGTTTGGAAGGGCGACAACCCCTACTGCTGCTCCGAACATGCCCGCCTGGGCTGAATTGCGCCAAGGCGACGCTGAAGGCAGGCCCGACAGCGGCTTTGCCTTCCAACCTGAACACCAAGCCAACGCCCACCCTTCCGCACTGCTCGACCGCATGATCTCGGGTGTGGCGCCTAGCCGGGAACGTCTGCGCTCCTTCCGCGTGCTCGGCGCCGCGCGCCTGATGATGAGTGGAATTTTGCTGGGGTGGTTTTTGCTGACGGAGATGGCACCGGCTCATGCGAGCCATCGTCTGGGGTTGTGGATCGCCCTGGGTTATGCCGTGGTGGTTACGCTGCAGTTCGTGTTGAGCCACAGCACTTCGCGCGGCTTTGCATGGCAGATCCTGGCGGCCGTGCTGACCGATTTGGCCGGTTATGCCACGCTGCAATTTTTGGCGGGCCAGCCCTCGCGGGAGTTCATTCTCAGCTACACGCTACCCGTGTTGGCAGCCGGCGTATATGGAACCCTGCGCTTTACGCTCGCCACAGCCGCTGCCGTGTCGCTCATTCTTCTCGCGCAGGCCCTTTGGATGCTCGCAGGCAACGGCCGTTTCGCCGACCCCCAATTCCTCGGCGCGGGCTTCGTCGGGGCTGCCTATTTCGCCATCGGCGTGCTGGCCTGGCAACTATCGCAGCGGCTGGTGCGCCAAGAGGAGCGAGCCCGTGCCAGTGAAATGCGAGCCAAGCGCCAGCTCGCCATCAACCGCCATGTGCTCCTTGAACAGCCCGACGGCGTGATGGTGCTCGACGCGACGTTGCGGGTGGAAACGGCGAACCCTGCAGCCGTGCGCATGCTTGGCTTGAGCGACCCTAACACCGCGGAGGCGGAGCCTGTGCTCCTGACCGGCCACCCCGGCGCCCGCGTGCTGGCCGACGCAGTGCGCCAGCATGCCGCATTAGGCTTTCCCCCTGCACCGGTCACCTTCGAGGGGCCAAGCGGACTGCGCCTGCAGGCGCGCGTGCAACTTTTGCGCCAATTGCCAGGCGAGCCAGGGTACGTCGTGTTTGTCCAGGATCTGCGGGAGATCAGCCATCAGATCCAGCAGGACAAACTTGCGGCGCTTGGGCGTCTTGTCGCCGGTGTCGCGCACGAGATTCGCAACCCCTTGAGTGCCATTGCCCAGGCGAACCAGCTCTCGACCGAACCCGGACTGAATGACGTTCAGCGCGAGCGCATGTCCGCGTTGATTGCACAGAATGTGGACCGGCTCAACCGCATCGTGGAAGACGTGCTTGACCTCGGACGATCCACCGCGCGCGAAGGCATCGATCTGCAACCCATGCGCATGCTGCGCGAATTGGTCACAGAGTTTGACCACGACGGGCAAGGGCGCGTCGCACTGCTGGCTGACGACGAGGCGGCGATCCTGCATTTTGATCCGCAGCACCTGCGCCGTGTGCTGGTGAATCTGCTCGGCAACGCACGCCGCTTCGCCAGCACCCGCGCAGGAGCCATCCGCGTGCGCCTGCGCGGCATTGGACGAGTGCGCGAACTCAGCGTGGCCAATGACGGCCCGGTCGTAGCCCCTGAAAAGCGCGCGCAGATGTTTGAGCCTTTTTTTACCACCGACAGCCGCGGCACGGGCCTGGGTTTGTATATTTCCCAGGAATTGTGTTCGCGCTACGGCGCCCGACTGGAGTACCGCGTCAGGCGCGCGCATGACCCGAAGGCCTTCGGAGAGTTCGTCATCATTACCACTGCCGCAATTGAAAGCCGGCCCTGACCCAAAGCAGCCCGATCCATGTCCGAAGCAGTAGCCCCAATTCGCATCCTCATCGTCGATGATGAGCCTGATTTGCGCGAGCTCTATACGTTGACCCTGGTGCGTGAAGGCTGGCAGGTCGAAGAAGCCGAGAGCGTCGCTGAGGCGCGCGCGCGCATGAATCAACACCGCTTCGACGTCGCCATCGTTGACATGCGACTGCCCGATGGCGAAGGGCTCGACATCCTGGCTTGGTCGGCCGCTCAGAAGCGCGGTGAGCGCATCATCATGGCCACAGCCTACGGCAGCGCCTCCACCGCCGTGCAGGCCCTGAAGATGGGCGCCTTCGACTACCTCACCAAACCCGTGGACTTGCGCCAATTGCGTCAAGTGGTGCGCTCGGCCATCGTGCAGGGCGCGGTTGCCGGAACCCCGGAAAAGCAGACAGCGGCGCTGCAGGCCATGGTGGGCGAATCAGCGCCGATGCAGGCGGTCAAGGACACGCTTCGCCGCTCGGCCCGCGGCATGGCCCCGGTGTTGATCCACGGCGAATCGGGAACTGGAAAGGAGTTGGCGGCCCGCGCCGTGCATGAACTTAGCAATCGCGCTGCGGGGCCGTTCGTGCCAGTGAATTGCAGCGCAATTCCCGAACAGATGTTGGAGGCCGAATTCTTTGGCTACCGCAAGGGGGCGTTCACTGGAGCCATGGCCTCGCACGACGGATTTTTCGCCGCCGCCGGTGGCGGCACGCTCTTCCTTGATGAAATCGGCGAGCTTCCCCTGTCGATGCAGGCTAAACTGCTGCGGGCCGTTCAGGAACGCAAGATCCGTGCATTGGGCGAAACCGCCGAAACACCGGTCGACGTGCGTCTCGTCAGCGCCACCCACCGAGACCTTCAACGTTGCGTGGCAGAGGGGCTGTTCAGGCAGGACCTGTATTACAGGCTCAACGTCATCGGCGTGGCCCTGCCACCGCTGCGCGAACGACTGGACGATCTTCCCTTGCTCGTCGACGCACTGCTTCGCCGCATCCGCTCCGACCACGAGCGTCCGGAGCTGCGTCTCAGCCCGGAGGCCTTGCTGCAGCTGCGAATGCATGCCTTTCCAGGCAATGTGCGCGAACTGGAAAATCTTCTGCACCGGGCGACCGCGCTGTCCACATCCGACATCATCGGCCCGCAGGATCTTGATCCCCCACCTGATGATCATTCCGCTGGACGCAGCGCCCCGCCAACCCGTGCGCCCGCCGTGGACTTCCCGGTACCGGGACCCTGGTCGGCTGCGGTTGCGCCACGCTCAGCCGCAGCGGCACCGACGAACTGGCGGGCACCCGTCCTACCGCTGGATTTGTCCACCTACCTCGATCAGATCGAGCGTGGCATCCTTCTCGAAGCCCTGCGCCGAACCCGTTTCAACCGCACGGCCGCCGGCCTGCTGCTCGGGTTGAATCTGCGCCAGATGCGCTACCGCATGGAGCGTCTCAACATACGCGACGATGGCCCCGAGGCGTTCTGACCCCGCAGCGCGTGCGCAGCCACCAGCCTCGGCGCTGTTCGACCATGGCTGGTATCGCCACGCGCAGCACCGGCCTTCACCGCATTGCGATGCGCGGCCCTTTGGCACGACACTGGATCTGGTGGTGCTGCACAACATCTCCTTGCCCGCAGGCCAGTTCGGGGGCAATTTCATCGACGCTCTGTTTCTTGGCACGCTCGACAGCCGCGCACACGCCAGCTTCGCCGCGCTGGAAGGCCTGCGTGTATCGGCCCATTTTCTGGTGCGGCGCGATGGAACGCTTGTGCAATACGTCGGGTGCGAGCAGCGTGCCTGGCATGCCGGCGCATCCTCGTTCCAAGGCCGTAGTCGGTGCAACGACTACAGCCTGGGCGTTGAGCTGGAAGGCAGCGACACCATCCCGTTTGAAGCGGCGCAATATGACACGCTCGCGGCCTTGGTAGGCGCATTGATCGAGGCCTATCCCATCCGTTTCATCGTGGGTCACAGCGATGTTGCGCCAGGGCGTAAGACGGACCCCGGTCCTTGCTTTGACTGGACCGCGCTGCGTCGCGCAAGCGGCCTCGCTTCCACAGGTTTTCCCTTAGTCAAAGCCTGATTTTCCCGTTTTGCGGGCGGCTGCGATGTGGACAAGTTGTGAAAATGCTGTGCACTAGCTATGGGGTCTTGCTATCCCTTACAACGCTAGATATAGTGCGAAACGAGTGCATCCCGCATGGCGGCCGATCAGCTCTTCCGAGCTGAATCGACAACGTTCGGGCCCGAGAAGAGCCCGGCCCTGATCCACGAGACATACCTGTGCATCCGCCCGACAACCCAGCACGACCTTCGCCCCCGATGCACGCGCCTCACATGCCCCTTCATCCCGCTGCCGCCTGTTCATTCGGCAGCGCCCCCGATGCCTGACCAAGATTCAAGGAGACCTTGCATGAACCTCGATTCCACACCCGCCGCCGCCGATGCACCCGCTGCGATGCCCATGCAAGCTCATGGCCCCGACGCATCCCAACCGCAGGTCTATGGCGATTACAAGATCATCCGTCGCAACGGGGCGGTTGTGGGTTTCGAGCCGGCCAAGATTCACATTGCGCTGACCAAGGCCTTCCTCGCCGTACAAGGCGGGCAAAGCGCTGTCTCCGCCAGCATGCGCGAGCAGGTGGAAGATCTGACGCAAGCCGTGGTGCGCGCCCTGATGCGCAGCCGCCCGGGCGGCGGCACGTTCCACATCGAAGACATCCAGGACCATGCGGAGCTTGCGCTCATGCGCGCCGGCCAGCATGAGGTGGCGCGTGCCTATGTGCTCTATCGGGAGAGACGCGCACAGGAGCGCGCAAAACAAAAGCAGGGTGCCACGACACCGGCGCCACATGCTCTGCATGTCACCGACGAGGGCGTGCGCAGGCCGCTGGATGCGGCAGCGCTGGAAGCTCTGGTGCGTTCGTGCTGCGCGGACCTCGGGGCCGATGTCAAACCGGAGCCGATTCTCGCCGAGACCCAGCGCAATCTCTATGACGGCGTCCCGATGGCAGAGGTGTACAAAGCTGCCATCTTGGCGGCCCGGACCCTCATTGAGAGCGACCCAGGCTATGCGAAGGCCACCGCCCGTCTATTGCTTCACACCATTCGCAAGGACGTGCTCGGCGAGGACGTTGTGCAGGAGCTCATGACAACCCGCTACCCCCAATACTTTCCCGATTTCATCAAGGAGGGCGTTGAACTCGAGCTGCTTGACGATCGATTGGCTCAATACGATTTGGCACGCCTGGGCGCCGCGCTCAAGCCGGAGCGCGATTTGCAGTTCGATTACCTTGGCCTGCAGACGCTGTATGACCGTTACTTCCTGGCCAATCGCGCCGACACCCGTCATAACAAGGATGGCCGGCGCATCGAGTTGCCGCAGGCGTTTTTCATGCGCGTGGCCATGGGCTTGGCTCTCAACGAGATCGACCGCGAAACCCGAGCCATCGAGTTTTACGAGATCCTTTCGAGCTTCGACTTCATGTCCAGCACGCCTACTCTGTTCAACGCCGGAACGCGCCGCTCACAGCTGTCGAGCTGCTATCTCACCACGGTTGCCGACGACCTCGACGGGATTTACGAGGCGATCAAGGAAAACGCGCTGCTTTCGAAGTTCGCAGGCGGCTTGGGCAACGACTGGACCCAGGTGCGGGCTCTGGGCAGCCACATCAAAGGCACCAACGGCAAGAGCCAGGGTGTGGTGCCATTTCTGAAGGTCGTGAATGACACTGCAGTCGCCGTGAATCAAGGTGGCAAGCGCAAGGGAGCTGTCTGCGCCTACCTGGAGACCTGGCACCTCGACATCGAAGAGTTCCTGGAACTGCGCAAGAACACCGGCGACGACCGGCGCCGCACCCATGACATGAACACTGCCAACTGGGTGCCCGATCTGTTCATGAAGCGCGTGATGGAAGGTGGCAACTGGACTCTGTTTTCACCATCTGACGTGCCCGATCTTCACGACAAATTCGGCAGGGCATTCGAAGATGCCTATCTGAGCTACGAGGAAAGGGCTGCTCACGGCGAGATCAAGCTGCACAAGACGGTTCCCGCCGCGCAACTCTGGCGCAAGATGCTCACCATGCTGTTCGAAACTGGCCATCCCTGGATCACCTTCAAAGATGCCTGCAACGTGCGTAGTCCGCAGCAACACGTGGGCGTGGTGCACTCAAGTAATCTATGCACGGAAATCACCCTCAATACCAGTGGCACTGAAATTGCCGTATGCAACCTCGGATCAGTCAACCTTGTCGCGCATCTCAAACAGCAGGGGGATGGCGCCTATGTGTTGGATCACGACAAACTCAAGCGCACTGTGTCGGTGGCCATGCGCATGCTGGACAACGTCATCGACATCAATTATTACGCTGTCGCCAAGGCGCGTAACTCCAACCTCAAGCACCGTCCCGTCGGCCTGGGCATCATGGGCTTTCAGGATTGCCTCCATCTGGCGCGCATCCCCTATGGGTCGCAGGCTGCTGTGGAGTTCGCCGATCGTTCAATGGAAGCGGTGTGCTACCAGGCCTACTGGGCATCCACGGAACTGGCGCAGGAGCGTGGCCGCTACAGCAGCTATCCGGGCTCACTTTGGGACCAGGGCATCCTGCCGCATGACACGCTCAAGCTTCTGGCGGATCAGCGAGGTGGCTACGTCGACATCGATCTTTCCACGAGCCTGAACTGGGATGCGCTGCGCGAGCGCGTGCGCACCCATGGCATGCGCAACTCCAACTGCGTCGCCATTGCGCCGACTGCCACGATCTCCAACATCATTGGCGTTGACGCCTGCATCGAGCCCACCTTCCAGAACCTTTATGTCAAGTCCAACCTGTCGGGTGAGTTCACCGTCGCCAACCAGTACCTGGTCCGCGACCTCAAAGCGCGCGACCTTTGGGACCAGGTCATGGTCGCCGATCTCAAGTATTTCGACGGCAGTGTCCAGCCCATTGATCGCATCCCCGCCGATCTGAAGGCCCTCTACGCCACCGCATTCGAGGTCGACACGCAATGGATCATCGAGGCCGCAGCCCGACGCAGCAAGTGGATCGACCAAGCACAGTCGCTCAACATCTACATGGCCGGCGCTTCGGGCAAGAAGCTCGACGACACCTACAAACTCGCTTGGCTGCGCGGTCTCAAGACCACGTATTACCTGCGCACAATGAGTGCGACGCACGCGGAGAAATCCACGGTGAAATCCAGCAAACTCAATGCCGTGCAGCAACCCGCGGGGGGCTCGCCCATGTCCGCTGCCCCTGCAGCACAACAGTCAGTTGTACCGCCCACGGCTGCAACCGACATCAAGTTCTGCGCAATTGACGATCCTGGTTGTGAGGCCTGCCAATAACCGCGCGGCCTCGGGATACTTGGCCCTTTACCTGCATACACGGCTGATCGTTGGTTTTGCGCATCAGAGTGCGATCCACGATCTCCCGATTTGCGAATGATTGATGCACAGCATATTGAATGTGCTTCATAAACAATTGATAATTGACCGAAGGAACAGACATGCTGAGTTGGGAAGAAAATACCGTAAACCCAAGCGCGCCTTCTGCAGGCAAGCCGGCGGACTTTTCGCCGTCGTCTTTTACCTCCCCCTCTGATTTTCTCCATCCCGCCGCTTCCGCATCAACAGTTCGCCAGACGGGCACCATGGCGGAAGTATTGGGTGGGTCGCACGCCACCGACGTCGCCACTGCATATAGCCAACGGTCGGCATCCACCAGTCGGGTGAATGCCGAAGACAAGCGCATCATCAATTGCCGTGCTGATGTCAACCAGCTCGTCCCATTCAAATACAAGTGGGCCTGGGACAAATATTTGGCGTCCTGCGCAAACCATTGGATGCCGCAGGAAATCAATATGTCCCGTGACATCGCGCTGTGGAAAGATCCGAGCGGTCTGACCGACGACGAACGTCGAATTGTCAAACGCAATCTCGGCTTCTTTGTCACGGCTGATTCGTTGGCGGCCAACAATATCGTTCTGGGCACCTACAGGCACATCACAAACCCCGAGTGTCGGCAGTTTTTGCTCCGCCAAGGTTTTGAAGAGGCGATCCACACCCACGCCTACCAATACATCGTCGAATCCCTGGGCTTGGATGAAGGGGAAATTTTCAACGCGTACCACGAAATTCCGTCGATTCGGAACAAGGATGAATTTCTCATTCCCTTCATCGACACCCTCACCAATCCCGAGTTCCGCACGTCGGCGTTCGGCGGTACTGAGCGCAACGATCAGGAACTCCTGCGATCGATCATCGTTTTTGCATGCCTGATGGAAGGATTGTTCTTTTACGTCGGGTTCGCCCAGATTCTGTCCATGGGTCGTCAGAACAAAATGACGGGCGCGGCTGAACAGTATCAATACATCCTGCGTGATGAATCCATGCACTGCAACTTCGGCATCGATCTCGTCAACCAAATCAAGCTCGAAAACCCTCAGCTGTGGACCCGCGCATTCAGGGAGGAAATCACGGCGCTGTTCCATAAGGCGGTTGAACTCGAGTATGCGTATGCAGAAGACACCATGCCCCGAGGCGTCCTGGGCCTCAACGCCTCGATGTTCAAAGGATATTTGCGCTTCATTGCCAATCGCCGAGCGCAGCAAATCGGACTGGATGCCATCTTCCCGAGTGAGGAAAATCCATTCCCCTGGATGAGCGAGATGATCGACCTCAAGAAGGAACGCAATTTCTTTGAGACCCGCGTGATTGAATACCAATCGGGCGGGTCGCTGTCCTGGGAATAATCCTCAATTTGCAATTGGCAGGCAAATCCAATCACATGTTCTTCAATTTCCCAGGATCCGTCTCTTGAAGCAGTGCGGAAACCACGAATCAATGCACGCGTGCCGAGCCGCATCTGCACCGTGGAGCAGGCTCCGCTCCCTCGTTTCAGCCGCGTCCAAAGGTGGTTTTACCCTTTGTTTGCACCCTGATCGTGATCATCCAGGCCTGAATATCCCAGTTGCGGGATACGAGCTTGGCATGGTTCAAAGTCCCGCGACGTTCGGAATCTCCATAATCCGGATCGCGGGTGTTGCAACATTCATCGAAGCGCAAAACCCTATATCGCGCTTCGTGAGTGGCTCTTGGCCAACCAGCGCTGGTTGGTCCGGGGTTTTACCCATGAGCGCGTCTGCAAATGTCCCGTATCGGAAACCGCCGGGAGGCGGGGCCATGAGGAGCTTTGGATGCTGCTGATGCGGATTGGCATTCATAACACTTGATCAAGGAGAATCACAATGGCAACTGCAACGAAGAAACCAGCGCGAGCCCAACCTGTACGATGACGAGCGCCTTCCGGGCGCGATGCCGC
>JABBOE010000170.1 GCA_019351955.1 Pseudomonadota bacterium | reverse complement strand
CGCCAAGGTTGTCTAGCATCAGAGCGAAGAGGCCAACGAGCCCGTCGCGCACTGCCTCATCCTCCGTGTGCAGACGCTCCCACTGCATCCAAATCTCGCGACTCTCGACTCCGAGCCGGCTCGCCTCAACACTGTCCCCTTCCCATCTTTCGGCAAGAGCAATGAGAGCCTTCGCACGCACGTTCAGCGCCTTGTCACGGCCGTAGGGCAATACCGCATATCTCAAGCTTTGCAGCCACAATCCATGCCACAACTCGTCAGCACTTTCACGGCCCGGCGTTGAGTCCGGTGGGGTTGGCGCATTCCGGCTGGGCAGCGCCGCCCACTGGTTCACAAGTCCTGCCAAGCGTTGACGCAACGCGCTTGTATCGGGTAGCGCCTGCGGCACTGGCGCCAAGGCGTGGATCGCCTGGCGTTTCTGCAATTGGGTGAGCCCCGATTGCGAACGCTCCCACTCGGCCACAAGGCCAAGTAACAAGGCACCCCAAGACACGGCCTCCGCCTGCGCGGGCGCAGGCTTCTGCGCCGCGTCATCTGCCGGAGTCTTGCCCGACTCTGACTCTGAAGGGCTCGCACGGGATCCCTGTTCGAGTTCTGCGTAGATTCGGCTGTAATTCTGCGGTGTTGGTGGCAGGCGCGCCTCGGCCAAGCGCCTGAGCGTGGTGCGTGCGAGCTCGGTGGCGTGCGTTGTATTCGTCGTTTTTAGCATGTTGTTATTGTGATCTGACTGGCACCCATCATCGTCCGGGTCAAGCCAATGGAAAATCTGGCGGCTGCGAGCTCCCCGGGCTAGCCTCGCGTTCGATGCGCCACAACCAAGCCAGCAGTTCAGCCACCGCGAGATACAGCGCGGGCGGAATCTTCTCGTCAAGGTCGACATGCATGAGAAGCTGCACGAGTTGTGGAGAATTATGGACGTAAACACCCGCTTCGCGCGCGCGCGCCACGATGGCCTCGGCCACGAAGCCTCTGCCCTTCGCCACGACCTCCGGCGCGCCACCGCCCTCGCTGTCGTATCGCAAGGCAACAGCCTCACGCTCACTGTGTCCTGACTCGGCGCCGGCTTTCTGGGTCATGGCGCAGAAGCGGCAGGCTCTGACTGCAGGGCGAACTCGTCCATCTGCAGGCCTGCGGCTCGCAGTGCCTGGCCCAACTCCTCGCCCCGGGCCCGCAGACGTTGCAGTGACGCTTCGCGCTGGCTCAATTGCAGTTGCACCCGCACGCGCCCACCGACGCCGAGATGCACGCTGGCCACGAGCGGCCCCAGGTTCGGCAGATCAAGCTCGAGGACTGAAGTCCAGCCGCAGGCCTCCGGCGTTGGCGTCAGGGCCCCGTGCCCCGCATCGTCGGGCTCAATGCGCCATTTCATGTGCTGGCCCGCCCATATTTGCCCTGTCCATTGGACGGATCCCTGCGCCAGGGTGGCAAGTTGCTGCTGCACCAGGCCCACTAAAGGGGCTGGAATATCGCCGCCGTTGGTTTGATGCGGGGATGGGAGCGTGAGCAGACTCGCGTACGCAACGAGTGCTTGCTGCACATGGGCAAGAGGGATCGGCGACGCGGACAGTTGAGGTAGCGCCTGATCTGTCTGCACACCCGTCGCTGACTGCCCCATTTGTGCAGGCCCGGTGCCGGTGTACGGTGGAGTGGCCCCGGCTTCCGCCACCGCGGGGCTGCCGGAAGCGGGCGCGCCCGTCTGTGTCTGGGACCCAAGCGGCTGCGCGCCCGGCGATGGCGAATACTGGCCTTGCGGTTCAGCCAGCAGTGCCGCCAAAGGCAACCGTCCCTGCGCCCACGCGACAAGGTGACTTTCGTAGAACAGCCCGCTGGCGTGGAGCGACTGCGCCAGTTGAGACGCCAGTTGCCCAGCGTTTCCGGCCCCGGATGGCGCCCATACGGGGCGAGCCGACTGCATCGCTTGGGGCTGTGGCGGCAACTGCTGCAACCGCCCGAGCAATTGCGCAGTCGGCGAGAGCTCGATCGCGTCTGCCACGGGTGCGCCTGCGGGCGCAAGCAGGAAGGTCAGCGGCGTGCCGGGCTCGGGCGGCAGTGCAAGCGTGCCTTGGACCGTTGCCTGCGAATTTGGGTTGTCGAGCGCGGCAAGCACGATCAGCGGCAGCGTTTGTCCCTTGGCATAGCTGCCGGGCAGCGTGGCCGCAACCAGGGTCTGGCCCAGTCGCAGCAAAACCTGGCCGTCTGCCTGGGTCTGTACGACTTCAGCCATGATGCGCGTGCCAGGCGACATCGCAAGCGAGGTGGCTTGGCTGCCGGACGGCGTTGCCGCCCGGCGGTCGAGCGTGGCGCCTCCAGCCGGGGAAATCGGCAAGGTCGATGCGGGATTCGGAATGCCGCTCACGCCTGGCTATCCACCAGCCTGAGCATCAACTCGGCCTCAGCCTCGCTCAACCCGCAACGAGCCGCTATTGCACGCACCGTCATCCCTTGCGCGACAAGTTGCTGCATCAACCCAAGCATTTGTGTTCGCAACTCCGCCTGTGTCGGCGCCACGCCTGCACGGGCCCCAGACGCAGCCGCCTGCACTGCGTCTGTTGGAGGTTTGATCTCGGTTTGTCTCTGGGGCTGCACTGCGCTCGGCTGCGCCACGGAATCGGGGAAAGGGGATGCCTCCACGCGGGACGGTAGGCTGCTTACGACCGCTTGCGCCTCGGGCGGCGGAGCGTCAGGGCGAAGGCGAAACGTCGCACCCGCACCGGCTCGCCTTGGATCGGCAATCCCGCTGTCAGCGCCCGACTGGTCCTCGGCCCGATGATTTTCCAACACCGTGATGCGCGCGCGCTCGTGGTCAAGTTGCATGACAATCTTGCGCATCATGGCCATGAGGCCGAATTGCAGCAAGATGATGAGGGCTGCGAGCACTAGCAAAAAAATGATCATGATGAATGACAGGGGCTCGGTAAATGGCATCCGCACAGTTGCCAATCATCCTGGTTATGCCAGCTCGTCTATCTGGCCGCTGCGCGGACTCTCGGGTTCTCCCGAGGCCGACGACTCGCCACTCGGTGCTGTCTTGGCCGCAGCTGATCCACGCTTTGGCTGCTTGCGCTGCGGCTCCTGGTGGGTTCGCGACTGGTTGCTCACCGGCTTGACCGGTGCCCACGGCTCCACAGGCCCAACTGGATTGACATCATCGCTCTGGCTCATGTTCGCCCTTCGTACCGGACCGGCCGGGGTTTTACCTCGATCAGGGGCCAATCCCCCGAACTTGCATGCACGCCACTCTCAATGCGCGAAAAAGCTCTGCAGGCGGCTCTCGATGATGCGCGGGTTTTCGCCTTCTGCGATGGCGACAATCCCTTCGACAACGAGCTCCTGTAATTTGGCCCTTTCGTGGACAATGCCCTTCATCTTGTTCGCAACGGGAAGAAAAAACAAGTTGGCCGAGCCCACACCGTAGATGGTTGCAACAAACGCCACCGCGATGCCTTCGCCCAGTTTGCTCGGGTCTGCAAGATTTTCCATCACGTGGATGAGACCGAGCACGGCCCCCAGAATACCTACCGTCGGTGCGTAACCGCCCGCCGATTCCAAGACTTTGGCGGCCTGACCGTCATGGTGCTCAATCGCCCCGATTTCTTGCTCAAGCGTTGAGCGTATCTTCATGGGATCGGTGCCATCCACCAGCATCTGCAGCCCCTTGCGCGTGAACGGATCGGCCACATCGTCGACCAGTGCTTCGAGCGAAAGCAGCCCGTTTTTGCGCGCCGCGTCGCTCCATTGCAGAATCATACTGATGGCGGCGCGTGGATCCATAGCTGGCGGCCTCACCACCCACGGCAGCATCTTGAGCGAACGCAAGAAGACGGGAAGCGGGTATTGCAACATGGCCGCGCCAGTGGTGCCGCCAATAACAATAAGGAAGGCCGTAGGCTGGACGATCGAAGCGATATGCCCGCCTTCAAGGAGTTGCCCGAGAAGGATGGAGCCCAACGCGATAACAAGGCCTGCGATGCTAAGGATGTCCATAATGACGGCGACAAGCTCGTGGTTGGCGTCCGGGGCTCAGCCTGCGCGCGCAGCGCCATGCGCCTGAAGACTGGCGCGCAGGCGCATGACCGCCTGCTTCATCAACTGGCTCACGCGCGACTCACTCACCTCGAGCACTTGGCCAATTTCCTTGAGCTGCAGGTCCTCCTGGTAATAAAGGGAAAGGATGAGGCGCTCGCGCTCGGGTAGATCGAGGATGGCGAGCTGAAGGTCTCGCTCGAGCTGCTCATCCTGCAACGCTGCGTCGGGCTGTGCGATTGAGGTGTCGGCATGGCGCTCGGTGTAATCGGCGCCCTCGCCCGACGTGAGGTCTTCGAGATAGACGAGCTGCAGGCTGCTTTGCGCGAGCGCGCCGTGGTAGACGTCGATCGACCACCCGAGATGCGCGGCAATCTCCAAGTCTTCGGGCGGCCGGCGCAGGCGTTGGGTGAGACTCTGGATGGCCTTTTGGATTGCCCGCTCTTGCGTGCGGCTACGGCGCGGCAACCAGTCCTGGCGCCGCAGCTCGTCGTAGATTGCGCCACGGATGCGGATTGCTGCATAGGCACCGAACTGCGAAGGTGATTGCTCCTGACCGCGCTCCAGTGCATCCCAGAGCCCGATCATGCCAGCCTGCTCGAGATCGGCAATGTCCACCGAGGCGGGGAGTTGCGCCGCCATTTGCCCCGCGATGCGACGCACCATCGGCAGGTAGCGTCCCAGGCGCTCCTCCCGAGATTCGATTGGGTTGTACACGACAGGTTTCATCCCGGATATGAACTGGCAATCACGCTGACGCGGCGGACTGTTCGGCCTGCAACCACTGCGCCATGAAAAACTCGATTTGTCCGCCAGGCCCCTCGGGCAGCGGCCACCCCTGCACTCGCGCGCTCAACGCCGCAAAAGCCACTGAGGCCGGGCTTTGAGGTGCGCTTTCGACGACAGCGCGCTGCGCGCGTACTGCGGCACGCAGCGCAGCGTCCAGTGGAATCGCTCCGACGAGGTCCAGCGAGACGTCCAGATAGCGGTCAGCCACGCCGCAAATCTTGGCAAACAGGGCTCGGCCCTCGCGCGCATCACGCACCATGTTGGGCAGTAAGTGAAAGCGCTTGAGTCCATACTGTTTCGACAACACTTTGATCAGTGCATAGGCGTCGGCCACCGATGCGGGCTCGTTGGACAGCACGACGACGAGATGCTGCGCGGCGCGACTGAAGGTCAGTACCTCACCCGAGATGCCCGCCGCGCAATCGACGAGCAGATAATCGAGCTGAATGTCCAGCCCGCTCACCGCGTCGATCAAACGCGACTGGCTCTGCGTATCGAGTGCAGCCATGTGCGCAACGCCGCTGGAGGCCGGCAATACCCAGATGCCATGAGGTCCCTGCACCAACACCTGCTCAAGCGTCTTCTCGCCAGATAGCACGTGCGAAATGTTGTAGCGAGGCGCCAGCCCAAGAAGGATATCAATGTTGCCCAAACCCAGGTCGGCATCGAACACCAGTACGCGGCGGCCCGCCATGCCGAGCCGCACCGCCAAGTTGGCAACAACATTTGTCTTGCCGACCCCACCCTTGCCACTGGCCACGGTAATGACCTTCGTGGCAGGCCGTTGCAGGCGACGCAGTCCTTCGGCTTGGTCCATGGGTCTCATCCTCAACGGCTCGTGGCGCCAGCAAGCTCGATGCCTGCGCCAATAGGGTCCCGCTCCGGGGCTCTGTCACTTTGCAGCAAGGCCACCATCTTAGCGAGCGACGGCACGTGCAGATCCTCGGGAACACGCTGGCCGTCGGTGTAGAACCAAAGGGGTAGTCCGCGTTCCACGAGCCATTGCAGCGCCGCGCCAAAGACTGGAGTCTCGTCGAGTTTGGTGAGAATGCACGCAGCAACCGGTAGATGGCGGTAGGTCGTCCAAAGTGCGTCATAGAAGCCCAGCCCCATGCCGCCGTTGATGAGCATCAGCCGGGTCACACGGTCGCCGAATGCCTGAAGCCACTGCATCTGCTCGGCCAGGCGGGCGTCGCGCGGCGACAGGCCGATGGTGTCGATGAGCACGAACGCGCGATCAGCAAACGCTTCGAGGTGTTGCTCGAGCTCCTTCGCATCGCGTGCCACCGCCACCGGAACCCCAAGAATGCGCCCGTAGATCTTGAGTTGCTCCACGCCTCCAATACGGTAGGTATCCGTGGTGACGAGTGCAACGGTCTGGGTGCCATGGCGAAGCACCAAGCGCGCGGCGAGCTTGGCGATCGTTGTGGTTTTACCCACTCCGGTGGCACCCACCAAAGCGTAAATGCCTCGTGTAGCCACCGGCTCGTCTGGCATGGCCACGCCCTGCACGATATCCGACAGGGCAGAGTTGAGCTCTGCTGCCCCTGCAGCAGCCTGCTCCGCATACGCTGGGGCGAACCCCAAGCTTTGAAGCCTCAGAGACAAAGGCGAGGCTGATGCGCCGTGGCTGGGCGCGCCACTAGAGACTGTGGTCTGCACCCACTGCCGGAGCTGTTGAACCTCTTGACGCAGAACGCCGATCTCGCTCGACCATGCGGGTTGTATCTGGCCGACTTCGGATGCCGCCGAGCTCTGCGCGCCGGACGCTGCCGGCGAATCCATCAGCGTCGATGCCAACCTCGTCCACGAAAAAGTCGCCCCCCT
>JABBOE010000025.1 GCA_019351955.1 Pseudomonadota bacterium | reverse complement strand
GGACGCCTGAGACCTCCCAGGCTACTTGCAATTTGATTCCGGCAAGGGCAGCCTGCGCTTCGATCATCTTGCGAATCGCATGGGTCCGCTCGGGGATCACAAGTGGGTACTGCGGTAAATTTTCGAACAACACGGAAGCGTTCGTGTCCGTTTCTGCTGCCGAGCGGGGATCAATGGAGTCGACGCCCGATGGGCTCACGAGGCATAAAGCCTCGTCCAAAACCGGCTGAACTTCGATTGCCTCTTGGGCCTCAGGATTCAGGACAAGGCCAATATCCACACGGCCGGTTGCAATCCACTCCGTAATGTGCGTCGAGAGTCCTTCAACGATCGCCAACTTGGCCTTGGGTAGCGATTCCCTGAACCCATCAACCAGCGGTAGCGTCAGAAGCCGTCCCATACTGGGCGGAAGTGCGATGACAATACGCCCCATAGGCTCATCACGATTGGCCTCAAGATCTTCACGCGCCAGCGAAATCAGCTGCAGGATTCCCACGCTGTGTTCGAACAGTCGCTTTCCCGACTCCGTTAAAACCACGCCTCGGCCTGTGCGTTGCAACAAAACGGTACGCAGATCCGTTTCCAGCAAGCGCACTTGACGGCTGAGGGCCGGCTGGGCGATATCGAGAATTCGTGCCGCCTTGCTGAAGCTTCCAAGTTCGGCAACGCGGACAAAGTATTCAAGCTGTTTCAGATTCATCGCTCTATTGGATCACTTCGAGCGTTTCACGCATGACGCGAACACGTCGAGCCGCCGCGCCGTGAACGGGAGATTTCCACTTCACCGAACCCGGCGAAGTAGCGATTCCAAGCCCACCGAACGCACAGGTTAACGGACCGAAGGACCCCCAATCCGATCCAGCAAGCCGCTGCTGCGTTTGGTCATCTTCGAGATGCCATCAGACAGTGCTTCAGGGCGCTCGGTCAAGAGGGTAAAAGCGGCGCGCGCCCTTGTAATTCCCGTGTAGATCAACTCGCGCACAGTGCCGCCACCAGCGGGAAGTGCAAGGACTGTATGTTCGAACTCGGATCCTTGCGCCTTGTGTACGGTCAGCGCAAACGCCGTTTCCACGTGTGCCAAGCGACTGACGCTAATCGAGTGCACGCCGTTGGCGCTGGCAAAATACACACGCAACCCTGCCTGCCCCGCACCGCTGCGCAGGACGATGCCGATATCGCCGTTAAATATGCCAAGATCACGATCGTTACGCGTCACGATCACCGGCCGCCCCTCATACCATTCGGCCTGCGCCGCAATGAGCCCCCTTGCTCTGAGCCCCGCCTCGATCGTGCGGTTGAGTTCCTCAACGCCCCAAGGCCCATGCCTGACAGCACAAAGCACACGGAAGCGGTCGAAGGCCTGCAATACACCCAGCGCCCATGCATCGCGTTCGTGTTCCCTCGCCGCGCCGACCCGCACGAGCGCAAGGTAGTCGGTGAAACCTTTGCCACTCGCGCCTTCGCGGCCACCCAACGCCAACGCGACGACCATCTCCGGTTCGGCTCTTGGCAGCCATTGCAGCGCACCGGGCATGGCGAGAATCTCGGTCGCCGCCACTGCATCGCCGGCGTTGACCGCTAAAGCGAGTCGCCCGATGTCGCCGCTGAATCGCCGACTTTGCCGAAGCATGACAACCTGCTGAGCCAGATCCGATCCGTCCGGGTCAATCAGACTCGCAGGCAACGCCGTCCCACACGCGAGCCGGATCGCTTCTGCGGTCTCGCTCCTGTAGTGTCCGCGCTGTGCGCCCGAGCAGAGGTCTCCGAGAACAGCCCCGGCCTCAACGCTGGCGAGCTGGTCCTTGTCACCGAGGAGGATCACCCGGGCCTCTCCAGGCACCGCATCGAGCAAGTCTGCCATCATTTCCAGATGAACCATCGACGCCTCGTCCACGATCAACACGTCGACGTCCAAAGGGTTGCCGGCGTGGTGACGCAGCTTTCGCGTATCCGGACGCGCGCCTAACAATGCATGCAAGGTGCGCGCCGGCGGAACATGCGCTGCCAGATCAGCAAGCGGCGTGCTCTCGCCGAGCTGCGCGACGACTTCGGCCATCGATTGATCGATTGACTGCTTCAAGCGCGCCGCAGCCTTGCCAGTCGGTGCGGCAAGCGCCACGCGCAGCCGCGCCGGGTCGTCCGCCAGCGCGAACAGCAAGGCCAGAAGTCGGGCCGCGGTAAACGTCTTACCCGTGCCGGGCCCGCCCGTGATGACGCTAAAACCCGCGCGCAGTGCAAAGGCGCAGGCGATCTTCTGCCAATCCAGTCCAGACTCCGGCGACTCAGGGAACAGGCGATCCAGCCAAGGCCGCGCCAAAGTCGGATCGATATCGCAGGGAAGCGTCGTGCGACAGCGCACCTGCGCTGCCACGCGACGTTCGAAATTCCAATACCGACGCAGGTACAGGTAAGCCCTGTCAAGCACAAGGGGCTGGCCTGCATCCGCACCCTCCCCCACCACGTAGACCGCCTCACAGGCCCGGAGTGCCGCCAGCAACGTGTCCCGCGCTGTGGCATCCAGACCGCGCAGCTCACGCAACAGTTCCGCGGACAAGCCGAACTCGCCCGCTGCCGCGGGCGGCCACTCAGTGAGATCAAGACAGCTATGCCCCCGTCCCTCCAGCTGCGCGAGCACGGCTGCAGCCAGAAGCGCAGTCGCATCAACGCTCGGCGCAAGGCTGGCAATGAATCGCGCAAACGCTACGTCAAGGCGACGCAGCCATCCCACCTCAGCCCATCGTTCGAGGAAGACCAGCATCTCACGCTGGGTACGTCCCGCCACTGCCGAATGCTCGCTCAAGGGCTTACCTCATCGGATTGTGAAAACGCGGTCTCGAGCCGCTCGAGCAGCTCGATGTTGGCTGGCATGACGAAACACCCCGACGCGGGGCCGCGGATACCACGGATGAACAGATCCATGGCGCCGCCAAGCTGGCGGACCGGGTCGTAGCTGGCACCCAGACGAGCCCTCAACAGGCGGTGCAACGCCAACAAGTACAGCATGGCTTGGACGTCGTAGCGGTGCGCGGCGACGGCGTTGGCGATTGCCTCTGCCGTGTAATCGGCGTCGCCTGCGCCAAGCGCGTTGGACTTGTAGTCAAGCACCCACCATCGACCTTCCCACTCGAAGACCAGATCGGCAAAACCCATCACCAGGCCCTGCAGCGCTCGCTCGGTCAGCGGCGCACGCTGGCGCCCCGGCAGCACGCGCTCACCGCAGATGGCGTCGATCGCGGCTGCACGGGCTCCGGCAACTGGAAACCAGAACTCCATCTCGGGCAGAAAGCTGTTGAGCTGTGCAAGCGACGCCCCCAACTCAGGCAGGGGCGTCGCCACCAACTCCTCGAACCATACGCAAATCTGCTCAGCACGGTTGCCCCACCCCAGCCGATCACTGCGCTGCGCCAGGCGATCGCGCAAGGCACGATTTCCCTTGAGCCCGAAACCCTGCCCGGCGAGCCAGGCAAGCTGATCGTGCAGGAATTTACCGGCGAACGCACCGCGCGGGAATTCATGCCGCGGCGCATCCCGCGTTGGCAGGGTCGCCAACTGCTGCGCGTCATCTTCGAGATTTTGTAAAGCAGCGCGCCGCTCACCGGGCCAGGCACTGAGCCCGCGAACCAGCGCCGTAAAGCTGCTGATCGACCAGTCACGCTCGAAGCGCCCGGTGTACATCGGCGGCTCGCGTAGCGCGATGGCGGGCGCCGACGGTACAAGCTGCGTGGACCCGCACTGTGCGTCTGCAACTTCGACACACGTCGCAGGCAGCGCCCCAAATGCGTCGCGTACAAGCGCGGGTATGGCCTCGGCTGCCTGTGCCTGGGCCCCGCCCAGCAAATAGCCCAAGGCACTTTTGTGCAACGAGCACGATCGCGCATTGCGTACGCTAACCGCTGCAACGCCCAGCCACAGGGCATGGCGTGCGCGCGTCAGGGCGACATAAAGCAGCCGAAGGTCCTCCTGCAGACGCGCGACGTCATCAACCTCGCCTGACTCATCATCATCGGCTTCGCGAAAGTTGCACCCGAAGGGCAAATACACGACCGGGTACTCCAGCCCTTTAGCCTTGTGGATGGTGACGATCTTGACAAGATCCGCTTCGCTTTCGAGTCGCACCTGTTGCTCCTCGAGTGAGCCAGCCTTGCCTTTGACAGCTTCAGCCATCCAGCGCACGAGTGCCTGCTCGCCCTCAACCAATGAGCTGGCCTCCTGGAGAATCTCAGCGAGGTGCAGCATGTTGGTCAGTCGTCGCTCGCCGCCCTCGCTCCGAAGCCAGCGCGCCGGCAGGTCAAGGCGGTGCAAACTCTGTCGCAACATGGCAAGAACGCCCTGCCGCTGCCAAACGCCGTAAAGCTCCAGCAGCAACTCGCTTCGCTCCTCAAATACGCGGTCATCTGTTGCCAAGGCAGCCATTTCGGCCAGGCTCAGCTCCAGACTTGGCGATGCAAAGGCTGCGCGCGCGAGGCGACCGTCGCGCGGCTGCCCGACTGCGCGCAACCAACGCAGAAGGTCGGCTGCCTCGGCGCTGGCGAATACCGAATCGCGATCTGACAAATATACGGATGCAACGCCTCGTCGGCTGAGAGACCGACGCACAGCATCAGCCTCGATCTTGCCGCGCACCAAAACCGCAATATCGGCCGCCTGTAACCGGGCGAACGTTCCGTCACTGTGCACGAAACCACAGTCCGGTGCATTGAGCATGCGCACCATATGCTCGGCGCAGAGCTCGGCAAAGCGCGTGCGCCCGCTCGTCATCGATGCGAGTTCGGCTGCATACACCACGTGCATGGCAGGAGCCGCTCCGGCGGCAGTCACAAGCGCTTCGCTGCGACCACGCGCCCGCACCGCAACGAAGGGAACAGGGTCGTTGCGCGCGTCGCGAAACTGGAAGGCGCCGGGCCCTTCGCGCGTCTCAGCCCGTTCGAAGAGGCCATTAACCGCATCGACGACTGCGGCCGTCGAGCGGAAATTCACCGCGAGCGCGTAGTGCCTGCCCGCGGTCGCGCGCCTGGCCTGGATGTAGCTCTGAATATCCGCACCGCGGAAGGCATAAATCGACTGCTTGGGATCACCAATGAGGAGAATTGCCACGCTCGCATCATTGGATGCGATATCGTAGACACGATCGAACAGGCTGAATTGCCGAGTCGACGTATCCTGGAATTCATCGATCATGACCACCGGATATTGTTTGCGAATGCGCCTCCTCAGGTTGTCACCTCGAGCGCCTGTCAACGCAAGGTCGAGGCGCTCCTGCAAGTCTTCAAACCCGTAGGTGCGCGCCGCATCCTTGAGTTCGCGCAAGCGCCGCTGCACGAGCCCGGCAGCGGCACGACCCAGTTCGACGCTGACGTCGGGAGCCGCAGCCAATGCGGAAGCCAGATCGGGAAATGCCTCGAACTCGTGCGGAATCGCGACTGCCTCGCCCTTCTTGAGTGCAGCGCGCAGCCCTTCGCAACTCAGCCGATCCCAGGCCTGCTTCGGCAAGTCCAGTGCAACCTCCCCGACACCGAAAACCCAGGCGTCGATGGCGTCGAACCACGCATTGACCTTGGTCGCGTCCACCATGTTGGCTTTGAAGCAAGAGCCCATGGGCGGCAGGTGATCAAGCAGCCAGCGGCGCAACAATGGGGAATGCTGCGCCCATTGCGCCTTGACCGGTGCCATGGCACCCTGACTTGCAGCCATAGCGCGCGCCCACGCAGTCCCAAGTGCACAGCCCACTGCGGCTTCGACACGCCCGCGAATACTTGCCTTGAATGCCTCGGCATTGGGCCAGACAGCAAGGACACCGGCCAGTGTCGCACCTTCCAACGGATAGGTCTCCTGCCGCCACACATCGCGCACCGCCTGCTCGAACAATTCACTTTCGTCTGCGATGAGTTCGACGTCAAACGGGCTTCCGCTGTCAAAGGCATGCTCACGCAGCATGCGCTGGCACCAAGCGTCGATTGTGAATACGGCTGCCGTGTCCATTGCATCGGCGGCTGCCTCCAGCTTCCAAGCGGCTCGTATGCGCGCGTCATCCGACGCATATTGGGCAAGTAGATCCTGAAGAAATACATCGTCGGAATCCGGCTCGCGCTTGCCGCGAAAGCACGCCGCGGCGGCGGCCAGCCGCATGCGGATGCGCTCGGACAGCTCTTGGGTTGCCGCGCGCGTAAAGGTCATGACCAAGATCTGATCCGGTCCGAGCGGCTCGGCAAACGCCTCGCCCGGAGCGCCATGGCCGAGCACCAGGCGCACATACAGCGCTCCGATGGTCCATGTCTTGCCCGTGCCAGCACTGGCCTCAATCAGTCGGCTTCCCCACAGAGGCAAGCGCACAGGGTCGAGCAGCTCACTTGCCATCGGCGTTGCCCTCTTCGTCGGCGGCCAGCCGGGTGTGCTCGAGGATGCCAGCCCGCTGCGTGGCCCAATCGCTTAGCGGTGCAAAGAGTAGTTCGGCGTAATGTGCGAAACGCCCGTCAGCGCGCAGGGCATCGAAGTCGGGGAACATACGCGCAAGGCTGGGGTCATCGCGATCGCAGAATGGCGCCCGATAGCCGCCTTCGTACATGCGCTGGGGGCCGTGCCGTTCGACCTCGGCGAGTGCCGTGCGCGCAGCCCAGGGCAACGGCCGCTCCATGCCGGCGCGCCAAGCCTCGAGAACCTGGTCAAAGTTCTGGTGCGCCTGCTCGCGCGCCAGCGAAGGCAGTTCGAGCACGACGTCCCGCCCGACGAGATAGCCGGTGAACGCGATCCCGCAACTGGTTGCCGCGAGCATTCGCAGCCACGGCTCGATCAATTTCTCACTTACAACGCATCGGTCGCCATCGGATCCGTTGCACAGCTCCGAAGCTGTCATACCGATCCACACCGGACCACGCGCGGCGCTGCGCAGCCCGACGAGCCAGTCATCGAACACGACACCGTCATGCTCGAACCGCAGCGGAACTTTCGGCGACGCCGTCGCGTAGCGCAACGCAAGATGGCGCCAACTCTGCAGCATGGGCAATGCATCTGCAGCCAACTCCTGTGCGATCAATTCCCCGGCCCCAGCCATTGGCAAACGCCCGCTTCCGATAACGCGCTTTACGCGTTGCGCAATGACATGGCGCGGGTCCTGGGTCAAAGTCATGGATGGCTCTGACAAGATTTCCTGCAGCAACGAATGCCGCTGCAGGCCGTCGAGCTTGAACGTCTCATCATCTTCCACCGCTTCGTCGTCAACATCGAAGGACACGTCGAGCCGCGCCCGAAAGAAGGCTTTCACCGGATTACGCAAGAATGGGGCAAGTTGCGAGACCCCCACCGCCACGCCCGTGTCGTCAAACACAGGCACGGTCACCGACTCACGCGCCGGGTCATGCCGATACGCTGCTCGCCATTCCCTCGCCCACGTCTTGAGCGGCCCCCCTTCGAAATAGCGGCGGCTGAATGGCTGAAGCGGATGCACAGTCGTGATCTGCTGCAACAGCTTCTCACCGGATTGATCGGCCTGGACTCCACCTTCTCCGGCCCAACCCGCTGCGAGGTAGTCGCGCAGTTGCCCGACCAGAACCGCGGGTGGAATGTCGCTGTTGTCGCGCGAGCTACGTCCGCTCCAGCTGATCGACAGGGTGCGCCGCGCGGAAAGCAGCGCCTCGAGCATGAGGTAGCGGTCGTCGTCGCGGCGCGAACGATCTCCTGGCCTGTACAGCCCTGGAAACGCCATCAGGTCGAAGTCACTGCGACTGCCGACGCGAGGATAGTCACCGTCGTTCATGCCAAGCAGGCACACGACTTCAAAGGGAACCGATCGCAGCGGCAAAAGGCTGCAGAAAGTGACCCCGCCGGCAAGAAAGCGCCCCGACTCGCCGGGCGCTTCAAGCCCTGCGAGCCAAGCCTCGCGAAACACTGCAAGGGGAATTTCGCTCGAGAAACCAGAGCTCTCGCAGGCGTCGAGCCAAGCAGATAGCGCATCTTGCATCGCTGCTATCGTCAGGCGCTCGCGCTCATCGGTCGGATCCATCCAGTCTCGCAACAGATCGCGCGCTCGCTGAGCCCACGCTGACGGCGCCATGGGCACAGTGGCAAGCGACCACCAACGCTCGAGCGCATCAATGAAGCCCGCAAGTACCCCAACAAGGGTGGCGTCGAGCCCGCCAATCTCGTCGTAGGGTTCGATGCCCTTGAAGCCGTCGGCGCTTCCGCTCGCATAGCCAAGCAGCATGCGACGAACGCCAGCCGTCCACGTATTTTGTTCACCGCAGGCACCGAGACCGAGGCTACCGCGCTGGCGCGCGTTGAGACCCCACCGGACTCCGGCGCCATGAATCCACTGCGCCATCTGGGGTTTGTCAGCCTCAGCCAGGCCAAAGCGTGCTGAAATCGCGGGCACCTCGAACAGATCGCGTACCTCGCTACTGGTCACGCGGCAGGCCGACACATCAAGGATCCATTCGAGAGCCAGCATGAGCGGATTGCTCCCGCGCTGAGTCAGGTCGGAAATATCAAATGGAATGTAGCGAGGATCGCTTCTAGGGTATTGCCCAAATACCGCCCGGATCGACGGCGCGAAGACGTCGATATCAGGCACCATGACCACGATGTCACGCGGCCGCAGTGGGGGCGACGCGCCGAGCATCGTCAGCAACTGGTCGTGCAGAATCTCGACCTCGCGTTGCGCACTATGCGCGATGTTGAACACGATCGAGCGGTCGGCCTCCGGTACTGCGGCGTGCGCGCTGGCCTGGGCCCTGGGGTGCTCGTCAAGCGGCAGCAAATCCCGGATCGCAGCCTGCAGCTGCTCAAGCAGGCTGCGCCCTGGGGTCAGATCGAACAGGTCGGTGCGCGGCAATGCAAAACGCTGGCGTGAACTCTCGGCGTCATCGAAGGCATCGAGCTGACGCATGAAGTCCCGTCCTTGACGGCCCCATGCGGCCAAAAGTGGGTGGGCATGGGCGTGCATGTCCTGCAGCGGGATGGCCGCCAGGTCAAGCCCGCCGCGCATCGCATGACGGCGCGCCGCAGCGTGCAGGAGCTCACGCCCGTCGATGATGTCGGCCCAGTGGTAGCGGCATGGATTCGCAACGGCGATGATGACCTGGGCATGGCTGGACAACTCGGCAAGGACATCAAGGGTCACGCCAGGAATGGTCGAAGGGCCGAACAGGGTGACGCGGCGCGGCAGGGGCACAGCGAAACCGCTGCCCGTCTTCAGGCGATCAATAGCTTCGCGGTGCACCACTGGTCGCACCGCAGCCCGCTGCTCGGCATCGAGTTCATCAACCAGAGCGCGCCAAAGCCGAGCCTGCCATAACTCCTGTGCAGGCAGGGGCTGCCTGCGGCCATGAGCATCCACGGTAACCTCGATGCCACGCTCCCAACAATCGAGCCAGTCGGCGCGGTAGATCTGGTACTGATCAAACAGATCAGCCAGATGCTGTGCAAGTTGCAGCAGCCGCTCTGGGCTTTCGTCCCGCAGGTAGGCCCTGATCGGCTCGAACCCGGGCCCGTCCACAAGACTTGGAAGCAAACGCATCAGGCGCCAGGTCAGAGGACTCTTGTCGAGCGCAGACTGTCCCGGAAGCCGGTCGCGACCCAGGATCTGGCGATAAAGACGCCACAAAAAGCGCGCCGGCAATTCAATGCTGCTTGCGGCGCAGATCCCGGTTGCCAACGCCTGCGTGGCCTTGAACCACTCGCCGGCACCGTTGCTTTGCACCAGGACAACTTCCTCCTCTAACGGTTGCAGCGGCCATTTGGCCTGGCATTGCAAGACGAGCTCGTGCAGCATTTCAAGGCGGTTGCCATGAAGCACGATCAATCCGGAGGGAATTTCGTTGGTCTTATTCACTTGGTGCGAGAAAATCGTGCTCAGAAGAACGTGGGCCGGGCCAATCCTAGGGTATCGATGCGGAATGAGCGTGCGCATTTGGCGCGAAGCAGGGACCTACCGGGTGACCGAGCGCCGATTCCTCCCCAAGCGGCCGTCGCGCAGGGATCGCGCGTTAAACATCGGCAACCGACCGCGAGTGGCATGGTCCTTCCTTACCGATCAAGGCCCAGTGTCAAAGACTCGCGGCAGTCATTATGCTGGGCGCGATGTGCGGAGTTGCGAGCGCTGCCTCGCCAAGCCATGCGTGTCTCAGGTGTCTTGTGCTTACAACACCATGAGACCTTCCCACGCAGGTACATCGAGGGCACATCCCGCGCGCAGCCCCCTCAAGCCGCAGTCGTCTCCGCGATCGCGCATGGGCACGGTGCGCGCCTGCATGCGGGGTGCAGTGAGGTCATCAATCCAGCCAATCAGTGCGCCCAAGCTTGCCGAGCATCGATGTGCGATCGAAGCCTGCCGTTTCACAAGGCAGCCCGCTGATCGGGCGCGTCGGTATGGCGACTTTCCGCGGTCATGTGCGCAATATGCGCATGCACAAGAGAGACACAGGAATTTGGAAGCATGAGCAACGGCACGAATCGAGCTGACGGCTGGCGAAGCCGCCCTCCCGCGCCGTTCGCCTCACAGGTCGATCGGAGCAACGAGAAGCCAACGCCCGACGGCTTTCAGCGCACGCGTTGGTTTTGCGCCTCGATCACGACGGCGCCATCTTCCTTGCGGAAGGGTCCCCGTTGCCGCTGCGGCAGGATGTCGAGCACGGCCTCGGAGGGGCGGCATAACCGCGTGCCATATTCGGTGACGACGATTGGCCTCTCGATCAAGATCGGATGGGCGAGCATGGCGTCGAGCAGGGCATCGTCGGACACGGTGGCGTCATCCAGCCCAAGCTCATCATAGGGAGTGCCCTTGCGCCTTAGCAGTTGGCGCGGCGCCATATTCATGGCGCTCAGCAATGCAATCAGGGTGGCCCGATCAGGCGGAGATTTGATGTATTCAATAACGTCGGGCTCGACGCCGGCGTTGCGAATCAGCGCCAGCACATTTCTGGAGGTGCCGCAGGCGGGGTTGTGATACATGCGAATCATAGCGTGCGAAGGGTTTGGTGGAATGAAGGTTTCACCCCAAGCGCAGGCGCAGCGCCAGAGCTGTGAGGGTCGCGAGCAAGACCGGCGTGGTCAATAGCAGGCCGACACGAAAGTAATAACCCCAACTGATGGTCATGCCCTTGCGTGCCAGCACGTGCAGCCACAGCAGCGTAGCCAGACTGCCGATGGGGGTGAATTTCGGCCCCAGGTCGCAGCCGATGACGTTCGCGTACACCATGGCCTCGCGCACCGGCCCGCTCACACCCTGAGCTTGATGAATGCCCAAGGCTCCGATCAGCACCGTGGGCATATTGTTCATCACCGCTGAAAGCACCGCGCTGATGATGCCTGTTCCCAGCGCCGCTGCCATCACTCCGTGCTGCCCGACCGATTCCAGCGCATGCGCCAGCAGCAACGTGAGTCCAGCGTTGCGCAAGCCGTAGACCACCAGGTACATCCCCAGGCTGAACAGCACAATCTGCCAAGGCGCTCCCTTCACGATCTTCCACACGTCGATACGCGCACCCCGTCCGCTGCGCCACCAGCGCCCAGCCAGCGCCAGCATCAGGGCCGCAGCGATGCCCGTAACGAAAGACACCGGCACGGCATAGGCGGCTGTGGCGAAATAGGCCACAAGCAGTACCCCAAGCACGGGGAAGGCCCAACGGAAGACCAGCGGATCCCGGATCGCGCTGCTCGGCGCATCGAGCAATGCGATCTCGTAGTGCCGAGGAATGTCGCGCCTGAAATAGACAGACAAAATCAGCAGGGTTGCCGCAAGCGCCACGGTGTCCACCGGCACCATCACGCTGGCGTAGCGGTCGAAGGGCAGCTGGAAATACCCGGCGCTGACTATATTGACCAAATTGGAAATCACCAGCGGCAATGAGGTGGTGTCAGCGACAAACCCCGTCGCCATGACGAATGCCAGCGCCGCCTTGGGCGAGAAGCCCAGCGCCAACAACATGGCCAACACGATGGGTGTGAGGATCAGCGCTGCGCCATCGTTGGCAAAGAAGGCCGCAATCACCGCGCCGAGCAGGACGATGAGGGGAAAGAGAAGCCGCCCGCGGCCCCCACCCCAGCGCGCCACGTGCAGTGCGGCCCAGTGGAAAAAACCAGCCTCATCGAGCAGCAAGGAAATGATGATGAGTCCAACGAAGGTGAACGTGGCATCCCACACGATGTGCCACACCACCGGAATGTCGTTCCACTGAATGACACCTGCAGCCAGTGCCACGGCCGCACCGCCGAGTGCACTCCAGCCGATGCCCAGGCCACGGGGTTGCCAGATGACGAATGCAAGGGTGGCGATGAAAATAAGGAGTGCAAGGAGCATGCGTTGGGCGTTGGAAGAGACTTGGTCGGCAAGCTGCGGCGATGGGCCAAAGGGAAAAAACCAGTCAGGAGCTGGCGACCCGTTCCATGGGGGCCGATCGGCTCCGAAGCCACGTGAGCCTGAGTGGCGGCGCCACGTCGCGTGTCACATTGAGTCTGTCGCGCTCCGTGCGTCTTCTTGCTGCTCGACCGGCATCTGGCCAATCTTCGCGATCTCGCGCTTGATGGCCGCCGCGTCCAGCTTGTCAAGCGGCAGCGCGACGAAACTCTGCACCCGGTTGCGAATTTGACGAAATACCTGAGCGAAGGCTAGCCGCTTGTCCGCATCAGTGCCCTGCACGGCAGCAGGGTCTTCGAAGCCCCAGTGCGCCGTCATCGGATGGCCAGGCCAGATTGGACACATCTCCCCAGCAGCCTTGTCGCATACGGTGAAGACGAAGTCCATGTGCGGCGCGCCCGGCGCAGCAAACTCATCCCAGCTCTTGCTGCGCAGCGTTTCGGTGGGATAGCCGATAGCGCGCAGTTGCTCGATTGCGTAGGGGTTCACGGTCCCACCGGGGTGACTACCCGCGCTGAACGCGCGAAACCGCCCCTTGCCCAGCGTATTGATGAGCGCTTCGCCCAGGATCGAGCGGGCCGAATTGCCTGTGCACAGCACCAGGACGTTATAGGTCTTATCCATGGTTGTCTATCGTCTTGCCTTGGATGCGGTAAACAAACTCAACAGCAACTGCTGCCAGCCTTGCCTGAGGCAGAGGCGCTGCAGCAAGCATCTGCCCCCGTCGTCTTGGCATCGGCAGCAGGCACGCAGCACGCATGCTCGTCCGCACCGTCATTGAACATGGGGATCGTGTCAAGCGTGTGATAGGTTTCCCAGGCAATGCCAACCGGGTCATGGGCCCAGTATTTATCGGAGCGCGCGTAGCAGCAGGCGGCGCCTGGCTCCGCAACGTAGTCCGCGTCCATGCTTTCCAAACGCTTCTGCATCTCATGCAATTCCTCATCGGACTCCACCTGCACGCCTAAATGGTTGAGCCCGGGCGCGGCGCCGCGTTGCGAGATCGCGAAGTTCACCCGCGGGTCATCCATCATCCACTTGGCGTAGTCCGGCTTGTACACCGTGGGGCCAATGCCGAACAAGCCGGAATAAAAGCGAACGGCATCGTCCAGCGCAGGCACGCTGATATGCACGTGAAAGCGTTTCATGATCGTGAATCCTCCAATGTGGTTGACACCGCCTGCGCTGCGGCGCACGGCGCCGGGCGCACGGTGTTGCAGGGGTTGCCACCGCAACAGTTGTCGGTCAGGAATGCCAGCAGGGCGTTCATGGCGCCAAACTGCGCCACATAGATGACGAACCGCCCTGCCTGCCGCGACGACACCAGCGAGGCGTGGTTCAGTTCCTTGAGGTGAAAGGACAGCGAGGAGGGCACGATGCCCGTGGCCTCGCTGATTTGTCCTGCCGCCATTCCGGCGGGCCCGGCCTGCACCAAGGTGCGAAAGACGCGCAGACGCGATTCATGGGCCAGTGCAGCGAGAGCCGAAAGCGCTTGTTGTGTTTCCATTCTTCGATAATACACGAAACATGGAAGAAATCTGGGCTCAATTCCGAAAGACGTCATGGCTCGTCGCGGCTCAGGGCGCCGGCTTGGCTTACTCTTTGAGGCGCCGTGCTCGCACAAGCCTTGGCCATAAATACCCGTACACGAAGGCGTTGACCAGCACAACGCCAATTCCCAGCCCGATTTGCATCCGGCGGGTGAGACCATCCGGGTAGATCATTGCGAAGAGGTAATGCGCGAGAAAGCCGCCCTGGTAACCAGCGACACCAGTGGCCACGCGCAACCAGTTCTCAAGGAATGTCAGTGGGCAAATCCATCCATTGATTTCAACAACTGCGCCCCATGCTGCTGCGGCGAGGTGCCAGCCGAGCAGCTTTCGGAATCGCATCGCCAACAAACCGCCGCCTACGACGAACAGGACGAAAGCACCGTGAAACAGCAAAAGCGCGTCGAGGGCGAAGGCAACCATCATGGCAAGTACGCATTGCGTGCCGCTAGAGGAGAACCAAGGAGATTCGAAACGAGCCTAATCGATCGCCCGAAATAATCAAATGGATTGTCGCGATAGGTCCCGACTCAGTCCGGTCTGAGCGCCACGCGCCCCCATCAGCCGTAGCCGACTGAGCATGTCCAAACGACCACGGTCGCATCTGCTTTCGTGTCGTTCGAAGGCACCATCAGGCCCTGCCTCGAGCCGATCCCCGGGGCCGATTGATCTCCGCGCCAACTGCGGACGATTGCAGCCACGCGATCAAAAGAAAGTGACGATCGCATCGACCACGCGATAGTCATCGTCGACGATTGGCATCCATCGCCACTTGTCGAAGGTTGTACACGGGTGGGACAACCCAAGAACAATGCGATCCCCAACGGCTAAAGATCGCATGTCGCCGCGAAGGTAGGCGTGCTGATCATTCATTCCGCTGACTTGCCACCCTTTCGGCGCCTCGACGCGCAGCGCTTTCCCGCGTGCATAGGTGGCAAGTGGTAGGGGCCACCCCATGTCGAAGGATATGTCTCGTTTGCCGACTGCGAGAATAGCCAGGTCCGGCTCGGGGATGGACTGCACTGTGGCCCATACCTCCATTGCTGCCTTCAATCCATGGCCCTCGGTGCACCCAAGGCGGCGGTCAACGGCCGAAACCAAACGCTTGTAATGGCCTTGATCATGGGTGACATAGCAGCCGGAGCGCAAAATTCCCGTCACTGGACGCGACAGACGTTGCCGTAGCGCGGGAACCACCAGATCGAAGATCCCCGAGCCACCAGCGGACAGGATGACTGTGGTGCTGTCAAAGAGGTTCTCTCGATCGGCGAGCACCGCCACATCGGACACCACTCGCATGAGATCATGGGCAAACGCACGGTCGTGGCCGTCCTCCCCCGTAGCGCCGAGCCCCTCGTAACACTCGATGCCGACGAGTCGTACGCACGAACTGCTTCTGGCTTGACGGGCCAACGCCATCGCCGCCTCTTCGGTCCTGCAGCCGGTGCGTCCGCCGGCATACCCAATTTCCAAAAGCACATCGAACGGATGGTCCTCATCCACCGCTTCGATCAGATCGATCTGTTCCGTCGAGTCGATCAGGAACAGGATCTGAAGATTCGGGTTTTCGCGCTCGAGCTGAACGATTGCCCGCAAGTCAATGGATGTGATGACCTCATTGGCGATCAACACATGCAGAGCTCCCGCAGCAATGGCAACCTGAAGCTGCTGGACCGTGGCCACGGTGATTCCCCATGCGCCGCCCGCCAGTTGGCGTTGAAAGAGCTGCGGCGACATCGTTGTCTTGCCATGTGGCGCCAAGGCAATCGCGTTCTCGGCGCAGTACCGCTGCATCCAGCGGATGTTGTGGTCGAGTTCGCGCTGCTTGATCACGGCCAACGGAAGTGGCAGATTGCCAGCGAGCACGTCCCAACCTTGCATGCCGATTTCCGAGCGCCTGAGCGCTGGCGATGCGTGCGGATATCCCTTCATCCCTGGGTGCAGGATGGGATCAAGCCAAGATTGAGGCAGATCGACGCGAGTGGGCATTAGGGTTTCCTTGGTGCACGGGGTGACGGCCGTCCTGCCCCGGCCGCTGTCCCGGCCTGATGCAAAACGTGCGATTGCTTTGGCGCCTGCCCTCAAACGTTTTGAGCAGCGGCCCGGCGATCCACAAATCACGCCTTCAGCACGCACTTTTCGTACATACCCAACATGCGCCCTGACGGGTCGTACTTCGCCTTCAGCGCTTCATATTGTTGCATCGCATAAGCACTCGCAAATTCTTCCCGAGTGAAGTAACTTTCGGAGTAGAGAGACTTGATGCCGCCAAGCCGTACCACCTCACGCTCCACCAAGCGGTTGAAATAACCGGGCTCCTGGGCCTGCCTGCTTAGCACCACATCCCAGAAGCCGAAGTTCACATGCCGGGTGCCGGCTGTCAACGGGAATAGGGTGAACGGCGACTGCGGCAGGGGGGCGCGCACAGGGCATATCCAGATCGGCAGAATGCCGATCTCACGGAACAAAAAGGCCAGGAATTCCGGCGCCTGCGCCACCGGAATATCGACGTCCTGGATGACGGACTCGGTATGCAGGCCACGCAGACAAGCCAACCGGCGCGTCAGGCCCCAGCGGGCATTCCAGCGCATGATCCGCGTGTAGGTTCGCGAATTGAGCCGTGACGGCCCGAGCAGAAAACGTACAAGCCGATTCTGCGCATGCACGCTCTTCGAACACCAGAACCAGTCAGTATCCCAACGCCAGATGTAGTCCTGCACGCGCATGTAGTCCACCTGCCTTTCCAGCAGGGATCGGTAGTAGACATGCTGGTAGGTGTAGTCGCTGAGCCAGGGGGCGGAATCGACGAAACAGCCGGCGTTGAGAATCTGCTGCTTTGGCCCGAAGACCACCCCGTCGACAAAGTCGGCGTCGCCTTGGCAGCGCGCGTCCAGGGCGCGAAAAAAAGAAACCGAATCCTCGTGCGGCACATGCTCAACTTTGACAAATGGCTTGACCGGCAGCGTGCGCACGCGCAGCCGCAGCGCATAGCCCAGCGTTCCATAGGAGTTGGGAAAGCCGTAGAAAAGATCACGATACTCGTTGTCCGGCCGGCAGGTCACGATGTCGCCCCCGGGGAGCAGCACGTCCAACTCCAGCAGCGTGTCATGCACAAGACCCCACCGATGCGATGTGGCTTCGATCCCGACACCCGCCGCTGCGCCTCCGACGGTAATGGTCTTGAGTTGTGGCACGACGGCCGGCATGACCCCGCGCTTCAACGTCTGAGCCACCAGCGCCTCGTACGTTGTCAAGCCTTCAACGTCAACCCAGTTCTGCTCAGTGTCGATCTTTAAAACATGACAAAAGTCGCTCAGGTCGAGCTTATGCTTGGCTCCCTCGTTTCGATCGCGAAACAAGTTGGAACTCGTCTTGCCCAGACCGAGCGGTGCTGCGCCGACTGCGCTGAGCGCACGCAACCGTGTGGCCAGTGCAACTTGGCGCGCAGCGTACCCAGATGCATCAGTGACCATAGAGATGCGCCCGGCTCATCGGGTAGTTGTCCCGGGTGATATTGCCCTTGCTGAAGACGATCTGGAACAAGTGTGTATAGCCTGCGGATGAACGGAACATTTCGGCGCAGCCCCGCAGATAAACCCGCCACACCCTGTAGAACCGCTCGTCAAAGCGCTGCGGGTCAAGCGCCTGGATCACGGCCCACTGTTTTTCAAACCGCTCGGCCCACACGTCCAGCGTCAAGGCGTAGTGGCGCCGCAAATTCTCGACATCCACCACCTCCAGCCCGCAACGCTCCATCGCCACGATCACTTCCGAGAGTGCCGGGATCCAGCCACCGGGGAAAACGTGTTTGCGAATGAAGAGATCCGTCTCGCGTTGGCCGATATGGCCGATGAAATGCAGCATGCCAAGTCCGCCGGGCTTCAGAAAGTCCGCATGCGCGCGAACGACTTCGCTCAGTTGGTCACGCCCCGCATGCTCGAGCACGCCAATCGACACCACCTTGTCGTACTGCGCATCAACATCGCGAAAATCGGCCTCACGCACCTTGATCCTGTCCGTGAGGCCCCGACGCGTGATTTCACCGCGCAGCCATTCAACCTGCTCGGTGGTGGTGTTAAGACCGGTGCCCAAAACACCAAGCGTCTCCCACGCCCGGAACAGAAAACCCCCGAAGCCACAACCAATGTCGATACAGCTTTCTCCGCGCGCCAACTGGATCTTGCGGCAGACATGGTCGATCTTGGCGTGCTGTGCCTGCTCCAGGGTCTGGGTCCCGTCAGGCCAATAGCCACACGTGTACATCATCAGGGGATCGTCAAGCCAGAGGCGATAGAACCCGGCCCCCAGGCCATAGTGTGCACGGGCATTGGCTTTGGCCTGGCTTGGGCTCCGATTGGAATTGCGCAATTCATGAATGCTGTTTTCGGCCGTGATCAGCGTCTTTGGCATATCCAGACCGCTGAGCATGCCGGCTGCCAGCGCCGCACCGAGATCGCCCTCGACATCCAGGCTCTGGTCGAAATACGACTCCAGCATGCCCAGATGGCCGCGCGAAAATGCCTGCAGGAGCGCAGCGTCGGTCCGAAACAAAACCCTGAACAACGGATCGCCCGGGCCAGTCCGGTAGCGTTTGCCATCCGGCAGTTGGATGGCAAACGACATGCCGCAACGCGCTTGCAGCGAGTCGATCAGCTTTTGTACCGGGAAAAGCATGCCCCCCCCTTGTGTCGGACCGCTCAGGCGGTAGTGCGGACCGCTCCATATCCTGGCGCCGCATCGCGTCAACTTGGCAAATTGGGTCGGTACTCCTGCACTCGTAGGCTCTTCCTGACAAATAGGCGGACCAAGTGCAGAGCCCCTACGCCTCATCCCCCAAGGTGCTGGCCGCCGTCAGCTTAAGCTACGCCAACGGGCAGCTCCCATCCGTGTGGAATTTAAAGAGCAACGCAATGACAAGGGCGCGCCACTCACGAAAAGCTGCCCGAGTCTTGCGATCCGATTTTGTAGCGTTTGAGTTTTTCCCAAAGGGTTTTGCGGCTGATCCCCAAGCTGTCAGCCGTCTTCATCATCTGGCCGCTGTTCTGAGAGACGCGTTGCTTGAGGTAATCGCGTTCGATTCGTGCGAGATATTGCTCCAAGGGTTCAGGGTCCGAATTCCCCCCCAAGCCTTGCCCTGGCGTGCTTCTCGAGCAGGGCAGGCCGGCTCGCTCCCAGCGCACCCAGCAATCGGGCGAGAAATGGTAGGCCCGATCCAGAGTGGCGAAGAGCTCTCGCACGTTACCCTCCCACGTCTGTAGCTTGGCCCAGCCAATGAATTGGCTGTCAAGACGCTTGGACTGACCCATCTTCGCGTTGAGCGCGTCGACATGCCGCTGTGCCAGCCATGCAATATCCTGCTGCCGCTCGCGCAGAGGGGGCAGGTAAATGGGAACACCGCTGATTCGAAAAAAGAGATCATGCCTGAACTTCCCGGATTCGACGAGTTTGTCCAGAGGCTTGTGCGTGGCGCAAATCAATCGCACGGCAACCTGAATCGTCTTCTCGCTACCCACTCTCCGGATCTGCCCGTCTTGCAACACACGCAGAAACTTTGCTTGGACATTGACGGGCATATCGCCGATTTCGTCGAGGAATAGCATGCCCCCGTTCGCTTGCTCGAACACGCCCATGTGACGTTTGCACGCGCCGGTGAATGCGCCCTGCTCATGTCCAAAAAGCTCTGACTCAAGAAGACCCTCACTGATGGCCGCGCAGTTGATGGCCACGAATGGCGGGCTCGCCTTGGCCGCGCGGCCATTGCATACGCGGGTATGGATGTACTGCGCAACGATTTCTTTGCCCGTACCGGATTCTCCCTGAATCAAGATCGGCAAATCGAGTGTGGAGATGCGATCGATGAGTTGCTCCAATGCGCGCGAAACGGGTGATACCCCGAACCAGGCATCCGGCGAAGCATCATCAAACGGCAACCACTCGTGAATCCGTTGCATCAACAGATCGACGTCAAATGGCTTCTGGATGTAGTCCCAGGCGCCGTCGCGAACCAGACGCACCGCCTGTGCAACTGAACCGTAACCGGTCATGAACACGACGGGAGGACAGCAACCGCCATAGCGCTGCGTCATGGCGGCGAGCAATGACTCACCGTCGCCATCAGGCAGGCAAATGTCGCTCAGGACCAAGGGATAAAGCTGGCCATCAAGTGCACGGCGTGCTTGATCGAGGTCACGGACCCACTCAACGGGGTAGTGTTCCAGTTTTAGTCGTTCCAGCAGGGATTCCCCCATAATGGGGTCGTCCTCCACAAGCAAAATGCGCTGGTCGTACACGGCAATCTCCTCGGGACTCGTAGTCGCGCCGCTCTGATGGCAGCATGCGTCAAATGTAATGCCGCTTGGCATCAGGCACGTAGGGGGATTTCGATAAGGGCTGTCGTCCAGCCATCCGCGTGCGTCAGCACCAGCCTGCCACCAATGTCTGAAAGAAGCCTGCGACTTTCCCACAATCCGAACCCAACTCCTAGGGGCATGCTTGGCGGGCCAATGCTCGACATCATGGCGGCTGGCGGTGCTTCACCAGCGTTGCGCACGGCGATGCGCAAGAGTCCCGCCGCGGGTGCATCGGCTTGGAGGATTAATGTGCTTCCGGGGTGTGCTGCGCGGCAAGCGTTGAGCAGGATGTTCAAGGTTGCTTGGCGCACCGGGCCGGCGGCTACGGGAATACTGTTGGGAATGTCGATCCGGGTTTGCAGCCCGACCCTACGCTCACGCTGGCAAGGAGTCATGAGTTCGGCCAGATCACGAAAATCCTGCTGACTCAGGTCGCGCTCCGCGGGACGCGTTTGTGCCAGAAGTGCCTGTGCGATCGTGCGCAGTTGTTCCAAACCCCGGTCGAGAAGGTCGAGTGTCCGGCCGGTGGTTTCATCAAAGGTTCCGAATCGCGTGGCCGTCCTCAACGCATTGATCATGCCGCCCAACGGATTGTTGATCTCATGGGCAGTGGCGGCAGCCAAGGTGCCGACGGCGGCAAGCTTTTCAGCTTGCCGCGCCACATCAACTTGTTCCAACAACCGCGTAAATGCGCCAGCCAAAGCGCCAACTTCATCGGATCTGACGGACAGCTCGGTGCCCACACGCCGTGCCCGTGAACCGTCCAGATCCATGGACCGCCGCAACTCCCCCAGTGGACGGAGCATGCGCCTGCTCAACATCCAGACGACGGGCACAAATACGGCTACGGCCAGTGCGGTGATGGCCGCAATCCACCACAGCATGGATAACAAACGAGATCGATACAAGGTATCACTGACAGCGTAAACCAGCGTACCAACGCCAGGGCCTGCGCCACTGCGTAGCGCGCTGACGTACAGGCGCCAGCGACCACTTTGAATGGGCGGAGACAGCCCTGGATGAACGCTGCCGACCGGGCTCTCAGGTGCCGAAAGCCTAAGGGTCCCTGCAGTCCATAGGGGAGTCCAGTTCGGCAGACGCGCCGTGGGGAATGCTCGCGGGTCCGAACTGGCGAAAACCTGCCCATTGGCTCCTAGCACTACCGCAAGAGCCGCCCCGTGTTGCTGCCCAACGTCTGCCTTGGTCACCGAGATAAGCGCTTCATACACAGCCCAGACGTTGTCTTGCTGAATCAGTGTCGGCAGGCTCTTGTTCCAAGACGACATGGCCTGGAAAGCGCCTGAGTCAACATCTTCAATGAGGTAGCGCTGAGTCAACAACCCCAAGCCTGCAGCCATCAACAGCGCCGTCAACACCACCAGCGTTGCCGCGACGAGGGGCAGCCGGAGCAAAAGGGAATTGCGCAGGCTCGGGCGTGCCGTACTCATGCCGTTTCGTAAATTGCCCCAACGGGAATCGGGGCGTGCGTCCCATCCAGAATCTCGCTCAACTCCTGAATCCCGGAAAACCAGCCTTCCTGTGGCAAAAGGAAAGTTTGCAAGTCCAGAACTTCGAGCAACCGCCGTCCTTCCACGAAACTTTGCGCATCGAGCAAAGCGTGTTGCAGGTGCGCGTGAAGGGTCGGCTCAAGGCTTTTGCGTGTGACGATCGGTGGAAAACCGTAGCGCTTCGACTTCGCCACGATCCGGGTCTTGAGTGCCGACGGCGATTGCTTCTGATGAAGGATTTCCCAGATATAGCCATCAACCGTTCCCGAATCGGCCAGTCCACTGCCTACAGCCTCGACCACTTTATGGAGTGAGTACGTATAAAAGGTGCCCCTGAAAAAGCTCTGTGGGGTTTGCCCCATTCCCCGCAGGGCGACCACCGGTACGAGATAACCCGAATTGGACAATGGGTCATCGAATGCAAAGACATCACCCTTCAGATCAGCAAGCGAATGGGCCTGGGTTCTCCCTGCCGAGGTGATCAGATAGCTCTGGTACCAGGGCTGGCCATGCCAGCCCGGCTGGGCGCATAGCCTGACGAACCCCTTGGCAACGACGTAGGGAAATCCACAGATCCACGCGGCCTCCATTTCATCCGAGCGCAAAGCTTCGAGGGATTCCTGATAGCTCGACTTCTGGATGATCTGCACCGGCATGCCCAACCGGGACTGTAAAAAATCCTGCCATAGATGAATTGCCCCATCGTGCAGAAAAACATCCGTCACCCCAAACCGGAACGCCTTGACGCCTATCGCGCGATTGACTTGCGCCAATGCCCGAGACGCGCCAGCAAGCCCCAACATCGCAATCAGTGCTCTCCGATCCATGACTGAACTCCGACGTTACGAACGAGAAACGCTTCGACCGACGCGCGTTACGCATTCGTAACGCGCAATTCCCCTTGGCGCGCCGTTTCGCGCGACATGGCGTCTAAGTTGTTGATTTATCGACTTTGACGCTCCACGGCCCACCTCGGCATGGGGCTTGCGTAGGTTAGGGGCGATTGTGCAATTCCCAACCCCGAGGAGACATCATGACCGAAAGACTTTCGCGCCGCATATTCTTGAAAGTTGCCGGAACGAGCGTAGCAGGCGTGGGTGCGGCCGTCACTCCGGTCGGCTCCGCAATGGCCGCCGGCAATAGCCAAGCTGCCGCGCAGGCAGCGGCTGGCGCCGCGGTGTTGCCCTACCCCAAGACTTCCGTGGGCAAAGCCGGGGCCATGCAGGCCAACACCCCCGTCTCATTCAACTACCCCGATGCCGATTCCCCATGCGTGGCCATCAAAATGGGGGAGCGCGTAGCGGGGGGCGTCGGTCCGGATGGCGACATCGTGGCCTACAGCAACCTGTGCACCCACATGGGCTGCCCGTTGATGTACGACCCGGCCACGAAAAGCTTCAAGTGCCCGTGCCACTACAGCATGTTCGACCCCGAGAAGTCCGGCCAGATGATCTGCGGCCAAGCCACCCAGGATCTGCCCCAAATCCAACTCAGCTATGACCCGACGTCCGACTCAGTGCACGCCGTGGCCGTCAATGGCCTGATCTACGGCCGCCAAGCCAACGTCCTGTAAACCGCCCCCCCTCAGAGGAGACAAACACCATGTCGCAATTCAAGGATCGCGTCGCGCTGCCGCCTGTCGACGCGCAGAAAACAAATCTCACGTGCCAGTTCTGCATCGTCGGCTGCGGTTATCACGCGTACAAGTGGGATGCTGACCGCGAGGGCGGTCGCGCTCCCAATCAGAACGCGCTCGGGCAGGACTTTCGCAAGCAGCTCCCACCTTTCGCCGCCACCATGACCCCGGCGATGACCAATGTGCTCACCGACAAAAACGGCAGGCGCTACAACATCATGATCCTGCCCGACAAGGAATGCGTGGTGAACCAAGGGCTAAGTTCCACACGCGGAGGCAAGATGGCTTCCTACTTCTACAACGCCGACGGCATCACGCGAGAGCGCCTTCTTCATCCTCGCATGTACCAGGGCGGGCAATGGCTGGATACATCCTGGGACTACGCCTTGCAGGTGTATGGAGGCATGGTCAAGAAAATTCTCGACAAGGATGGACCCGACGCGATCGCGGTGGCGATGTTCGACCACGGCGGCTCTGGCGGCGGGTTCGAGAACACGTGGGGCACCGGCAAGCTCGTGTTCTCGGCGATCCAGACCCCCACCTGCCGCATCCACAACCGCCCGGCGTACAACTCCGAGTGCTTTGGCAACCGCGATATGGGCATTTTCGAGTTGAACAACAGCTATGAAGACGCCGAACTCGCCGACGTGATCTGGTCCAACGGCAACAACCCATACGAAAACCAGTCGAATTACTTTCTCGTGCACTGGCTTCCCAACCTGCAAGGGGCGACCGTGGACAAGAAAAAAACGATGTTTCCCGACGAGCCCGTAGGGGCTGGGAAATTCATTTTTGTCGATCCACGGCGTACACCATCGATTTCCATTTCCGAGTCGATCGCCAAAGACCAAGTCCTGCATCTGGCCATCCATCCGGGCACGGATGGCGCCTTGTGGAACGGCCTGCTGACCTACATTGTGGAGAAGGGCTGGATCGACAATGACTTCATTGCCAATCACACGGAAGGGTTCGAAGAGGCAGTGAACGCGAACAAGATGTCCCTCGAAGAATGCAGCCGCATTACAGGACTAAGCGTTGCACACATCAAGCAGGCTGCCGAATGGAGCTACAAGCCCAAGGCTCCGGGTAAGTTGCCCCGCGCTATGCACGCGTTCGAGAAGGGCATCATCTGGGGCAACAATAACTACGTGACTGAGCAGGCGATGGGCGCCGTGGTGGTGGCCACCCATAACGTGGGCCGCCGTGGCGCGGGGTGGGTGCGCATGGGCGGCCACCAGGAAGGCTATTGCCGACCAGGCTATCCCGAGCCGGCGCATCGCTACCCCGCAGCAAATTTCCCCATTCCCATGCACGACAAATTGATCGAGGTTGACGATTACCTGATCAATGGCAAGGGCAAAATGATGACCTATTGGGCCTGCAACAGTTTCCAAACGACCAACAACGCGCAGGCCCTACGCGATGCCGTCATTCGCCGCAGCCAGATCGTCCGCCAAGCCATGGCCAAGGCTCATGGTGCAACGCCCAAAGAAATGGTGGATGTGATCTACGCTGCCACGCAGAAGGGTGGGCTGTTTGTCGGCATGATGAACATCTACCCGACCATGCTTGCCGAGGCAGCGCATGTCATGTTCCCCGCGGCCGTCTCGGGCGAGATGAACTTGACCTCAATGAACGGCGAGCGGCGCATGCGCCTGTCGGAGAAATTTATCGACCCCCCAGGCGAAGCTCTGCCCGATTGCTTGATCGCGGCAAGGGTCGCCAACACGGTGCGCGTGATGTACGAGGGAGAGGGCAACGCAAAAATGGCCAAGCGGTTCGAGGGCTTCCAATGGAGCACCGAAGAGGACGCTTTCAACGATGGTTTCCGTCGGGCCGGTCAACCCGGAGTGGGCGAAATCGACAGCCAAGGCGGCAAAACCGGCTATATGGCGACTTACCCGCTGCTGAGCAAAGCGGCCAATAATGGCGTTCAACTACCAGTGAAGAAGGTTGATGGCGACAAGCTCATCGGTACCGAGATGTTGTACGTGGACGGCAAGTTCGACACGCCCAATGGCAAGGCCAAGGTATTTCCGGCCAAGTGGGCAGGCATGCTCAAGCCGGCCGCCGATCTCAAGGCCAAGTACACGTATTGGATCAACAACGGACGCCTCAACGAGGTCTGGCAGTCTTGGTTCAACAACGAGTTCGATTCCTTCATCACTGACCGCTATCCAGTGGCCATCATCCAGATCAACCCCGGTGACATGAAGGCATTGGGCATCCAGGCCACCGATATCGTCGAGGTCTACAACGACTACGGCACGACCACCGCCATGGCATACCCCGAACCCTCGCTCAAGCAGCATGAGACTTTTATGGTATTCGGCGCACCCAAGGGTGTTCAGGGTTCAGTGACCAGCACAGCGACCGATGCGCATTTCCTGCCTTATTACAAGGGGGCGTGGGGCGACATACGTCGCATCGGGTCCATGCCTGACTGGAAGCGCAAGGTTTCCACCAAGAGCCGGATGTACGGTACCTGACGAATTGACAGTTTTCCCGGAGCCAGCGGCGGCCCGGGAAACGGCCGCGCGCTTCCTGGGCGCGGCGACTCGTTTGGCTCCCCGTCGGAGCTCATTGTTTGAGATCCAAGACGTGCACAGCACACGTCGGAAACCACCCATGGATAAGCTCCTTGCGCACGCCCTAATTTGCTTTGTGCTTTCGCGCTTCAGCAGACTTGGTCCACCCCTGACGTGATGGCGCTGGCCAAGCACAAGAACTGCTGCCCTGCGAGGAAGTTGTCCTTGCCGTGACCCGATGCCTAGCATTCCCAGGTTGAATAACGCGATGGACCCACTCGATACGACTGATTGGACGATTGAACTGCTTCGTAAGCGACAGCAGGTCTCTCCGAAGCGCTTGACGGCTCCAGGACCCTCGCTGTCACAGATCCGCCAATTGTTCGTCGCCGCGGCACAGGCCCCTGATCATGGCCTGATTCTGCCTTGGCGTTTCGTCCAATTCTCTGACGCTGCACGTGCAGATCTGGGGGAAGCGTTTGCCGCCGCATTAGTGGAGCGTGATCCGACAGCGTCCGCCCAACAATTGCGGGATGCGCGCGACAAGGCGCAGCGCGCGCCGTTCGTGGCCGTGGCCATCGTGCGAGCGCATGATGATCATCGGGAGATCCCACTTGCCGAACGGATCGTTTCACTCGGCTGCGCGCTTCAGAACATCCTTCTTGCCGCGTGTGCGCAAGGCTTTGGAGCAGGGCTCGTCAGCGGACAGGCGATGGATTCCCATGCGTTGCGCGGCTTGCTCAGCCTTCGGCACGGTGAGCAAGCCATCTGCTTCATCACCATCGGCACGGTCAAGACATCCAAGGCTGCGCGGGCACGACCGGATCCTGACGCGTTTGTCACCGTGCTATAAAAAAAGCACCTGCGATACCGTCACGAGTACACCTGCCGCGCAAATGGACGACGAACTATCCAGGGGTGCGTTGACTTGGCGGGTCAGTCCCGCCGCGCTCATCTTTCTTGCAGAAGGTCCCACCCGTGGATCGCTCCAGGAATTAATAACGACCTTGGAGGGGGTGACACACGCACCTGCCCTTTTCCCCGAAGACAATAGGTCACTCGATAAGAATCGGAAGGTCAAGCATGGCTTCGAGTAGCGTGACGTCGAGCATCGTGACAACATGGAGCGCTTTACAGTTCGATGGGACTTGCCTTTGCGCACAAAAATATGTGCAGTGACCACACGGCTAAATCGACCATCGGTTTAACTTCGACCGCCGATCACAACCGATAACGCTAGCCCACACCGTCGCCTCGCGCATGAGTCCGCCAAGATACTGTTGTCGACAGATGCCCAGGCCTCGGCAAATGGTTCGCGCAGCTACTTACTCCACCTGAATCGGAATATGCTTCGGTGCCGCGATGAAGGGCTTCGGCATCATAGGGGGAAAGGCTTCGCACACAGTATCGAACAAATCGCGCAGCATGGCACCGAGTTGTGAAATGTAGGGACTTTGCGCCTGCGCCAGAAGGTTCACGAAGGTTTGAGCCCAAGGCTGGAGATGTTCACCAAGGAACTCGGCCAGCACCGCGCGGTCCGCTTCACTGTCCTGTGCAGCGTCAAGCAGGAGAGCTAAATAGGCTAACAGCGTGCCTACATGGTCAAGCGGCCGGTTGGCGGCTGATCGATCTCACCGTGGACAACATGCTCGGCGCGCTGCGCGATGCGCTGATCATGACCGTGTTCGTCATCCTCCTGTTTCTGGCTGACACCCGCGCGGCGTTCATCACCGCCTTGTCGCTGCCGTTTACGTACCTGCTCACCTTCTTGGTGATGAAACTCATCGGCTACAAGTTCGACATGATCACGCTCACGGCAATCATCATCGCGGTAGGTCTGCTCGCGGACGATGCCATCGTGGTCATCGGGAACATCGAGCGACGCATGCGTGAGCATGGCGAGTCCGGGCTGGCGGTGGCGGCCAACGGCACGCAGGAGGTGATGCTTGCCGTGCTCTCCGGCACCGTGGCCAACGGCGTGGTGCTGCTGCCCATCGTGTTCATCGGCGGCTTTGTGCAAACGGTGCCGCGGCCCCTGTCGGTGAGCCTCATGGCGGCGCTGGCCGCCTCGTTCATCGTCGCGGTGACCATCATTCCGCTGCTCACCCCCGGGCTGCTCAAGCCCGGTGCGCGCGATCCGCTGCGTAAGCCGCTGTCCTATTTCGACACCTGGGTGATCAAGCCGCTCAAGCGCTTTTACGCCTGGGCGCTGGACCATCCCAAGCGCGTGCTGTTTGTCGCGTTGTTGCTGACCTTGGTCTCACTGCGGCAATTGCCAGTGGTCGGCCGCGAACTCATGCCGCTGATGGATTCGGGCATCACCCAGATCACATTCGAGGCGCAGCCCGATACCGATGCCGCCGGTATGCAGAGCATCGCCAGGCAGGTCGATGCCGCGATTCGCGCCTCGGTCAAGCCGCACTGGCTGATTTCAACCTCAACCGTGGTCGGCGCCGAGCCGCAGGACAAGTCATTCGGCGCTGCGCGCATCTTCTCGCAGGGTATGGCAACCGCAAACCTGGTCGACCGCTTCCACCGCAACGAGACCCTTTTCCAGATCAACAAGGCGATTCAGGCCAAGGTGCGGGCGATCCCCGGTGTGATCGACGCCAACGCCGTCGTCTATGGCGCCACGCCCTTGTCGTCGATTCGCGGCACAGTCGACCTGATGGTCAGCGGCCCGGATTGGCGCGTGCTCGACCACATTGCCGACGCACTGCAATCGCGGCTTGCGAAGGTCGGCGGGCTCACCGGCTTCGAGCGCTCCTGGCAGGGAGACTCCAAGCGGCTGCAGCTCGACGTGGATGCGGCCAAGGCATCGGGCTATGGGCTGACGCCTGGCGCCATTGCGCAACAGGTGGCCGCGCAGGTCAACGGCATCCCCGGCGGCAGCCTGCGGGTGCAAGGCGAGAACAGCATTCCGGTGTGGGTGCGGCTGCGGGCTGACGAGCGCTCCAGCCTGGCGGCGATCGCGGCGCTGAATATCACTGCGCCCAATGGCGCCATTGTGCCGCTGGCTCAGATCGCCACCGTCAAAACCGTGTATGCGCCCACGGCCTACACCCACCAGAACCTCGTGCGCACGGTCGATGTCATCGGCTATCGCCGTGACATCGCCGTCACCGCGCTGGATGCGCATGTGTCCCAAGCCCTCAAAGGCCTGCAACTGCCGCGCGGCTACACGATTTCCGACGAAGGCGAAATGAAGGAGATGAACGCCTCGTTCACCCGGCTGGGGCAGTCGTTGGCGCTGGGCATCGTGCTGCTGGCCGTGGTGCTGGTGATCGCGTTCCGTTCGTTCATTACGCCCATCGCCATTCTGGCCACGCTGCCTCTGGCGGTGATTGGCGCAGCCTGGGCCATGCTCATCGCCGACAAACACGGCTGCATGCCCTCGTTCATGGGCCTGATCCTGCTCATGGGCATCATCGTCAAGAACGGCATTCTTCTGGTCGACTTCGCCCAAGAGGCACTCAACCGCGGCGTGCCGCTCAAAGCTGCCATCCTGCAGGCAGTCGACCTACGCACCCGGCCCATCCTGATGACAGCCGCCGCCGCGGCCGTCGGCATGGTGCCGGTGGCTTTCGAGTGGGCCGTGGGCCTCGAGCGCCTGTCTCCACTGGCGGTCGTGGCCATCGGGGGTCTGATTGCCGGCACGTTCCTGACGCTCTTGATCGTGCCGCTGCTTCTATACCTTCTGCTCAAGCGCCGCTATCCAGAGACGGTGCCCGCGCCACTCAACCCGTAAAAAAAAATCTCAGCTGCGCGCGCATCAACTTGGACCCTGCCGCGGTGGGAGCCGGGGCCGTCATTCCTTCATCGCGGCAATGCAGTTATTTGGGTCAAGTAGTGCGATCCGCGGGCGAAATGCCTGCGCCGTGGCGTCGTCCATGAGGGAGTACGTGCAGATGATTAGCAAATCACCGATTGCAGCATGGCGTGCGGCCGACCCATTGAGGGTGATGCGGCCGCTTCCCACAGGTTCCGCGATCGCGTAGGTGCTTAAGCGTGCACCGTTCGTGACGTTGTAGATCTCGATTTGTTCCCCTGCGATGATGTCGCATGCGTTGAGAAGGCTTAGGTCGATTCCACATGACCCTTCGTAGTGCAAGTCAGCACCGGTGAGTGTGGCACGGTGAATTTTGGCGCGCAGCATGAAACGGGCAGGGGTAGCCATAGCGGTCTCAGAAATCGGGGGAAGTGGAAGGAAAGGCATGGGCGGTCACGTGGCATGCCGAATCCGGGAATCAACGATTTTCAGCGTGCCTCCATGAGATGATCGCGGCGGTCGATGTTGCATGGGGCATCGCTTCCGGCTCGCTCTCTAAAGATGGCGCATCGCTTGGCGGTGGGAAGATCCGCTTGAATGCGAACGCCTCCGGCGTCGGGCCGCAGCTCGCCAAGAGGTCGAGTTTTGACTTGGCCTCGCGCACCGAGGGGCGATGGTTTCGAGCAACCCACCAGAGCACTACATGCGGCTGACTCAATCGCGTGAACCATTCCTTCCTACGTCGAAGATATTCGGCGTGCTCGGATTTGTAGACAAAGCCGATCAGCGCGTCAATGCTTCGCCAGATCGACAGATTAAACAAGACAGGATTCGTCGCCTCCAGAAATGCGCCGGCCGCGTCGGCGTCCGTTTCGTGCTGCCATACAAAACCCTGCTCAGCCCTGGCTAGTGTTTTGATTCGCTCTCGATGTGCGACGAAATCATGCATCTCGGGACTGTGCAATGGCGCCTTTGCCACAGCAATATTGAGTTGCGCAAGTTGATATCGCATGGATGTGGCCCATTGGTAAGCCTTGACAACTCAGACAGCCTCAGCAAACCCGTCAAGCCTGTGCGAAGCATTGCGGAGGTCGCGCTCCGAAGGGTCGGAAATGGGAGCTGGAACGATGCATTTGAATTCCAGATAGTCAGCAATTCCTTGGCGCGAACCGTCCTTTCCCAATCCCGACTGTTTCACGCCCCCGAAGGGCGCTGCGTCGGATGACAGTCGCGCCGTATGCATACCGATCATGCCGACTTCGACGGCCTCGCCCAACCGAAGAACGCGCCCGATATCACGACTGTCGATGGGCGCGGCAGGACCGAATTCCATTGCGTTTGTATGCAGCGAAAGTTCCGCCTCATGCTTGAAGCGGGACATGGGTGCGATGGGGCCGAAAACACGGTGGCCATGAGCGACCGCAGCATGCAGCCGCTCCAACGAGTCAAGGCGACTCGATATGGAGTCGACGCACAAACAAAGAAAGCAAACCAGCTCAACGTGAGATCGTGTATTGGGGCCATGTGAAAGGCACTCGGGCTATTCTCCGGGGCCTGATCATCATCAATTTTGATATCCATCAAACAATGGGCGAGCTTCTTGTTCATGGCAACATCAAAGATTTGTCGAAGGACTACCAATGACAACGACGCGCAGCGTCTAACTGGTTCCCATAGCGGATTGGACCTGGATGGCCACTTCCCGTAGGACCCTATGGGCATTTGCAGGCGTCGGGCATCGGTAGGCGCGTGACGTTGGGAAATTCTTCGCAGGGCTGACCTGCCCATTGGCAAACGAGGCGCCGGCAGCAGCCAAAGGTGATGGACCCTCAGAGATCGCGCTAGGCAATGGCGGCTGATGCAAGCTACTGGTGTGACCCCGACGTAACTCGGGGTGCAATTCTGGGCAAGTCCTCGAGATTGATCAACTTCGCCACGATGGACCCTGCACATTCAACGGGAATGTGCCTACGGCTAAAAATTGCGTCCATCACGAAGTCGCCAATCTCAGCCTTAATGCTGCGCGGAAGCGCTGCGGCTTTTCCTCAGTAACACGTTGTTTTAAAGAAAATGGTGCGCCCGGCTGGAATCGAACCAGCGGCCCTTGGCTTCGGAGGCCAAAATTAAATTCCTTACAACCCGCGTAATTGCTTGCTGCCATAGAATTTGAGCATCGATTAGTGGGAGCACAGTGGGAATGGCTTACTTCGAGGAACGCAAGGGTGGCTGGCTAGCGCAGGTTCGCCGCAAGGGGTGGCCGACCCAGGCCAAGACGTTCGACGCACGCGCCGATGCTCAGAAATGGGCGCGTGGAGTCGAGCGCGAGATGGATATCGGCGCGTTCATCCGGCGCGACGTAGCTGAGCGCACAACATTCAAAGACGTCGCTGGGCGATTCGCGAGCGAAGTCCTTCCGAGCAAGCGCGGCAGGATTCCAGATGAAAGCCGACTACGTCTCTTGGTCCAGCGCTTCGGCAAGTACAGCCTCGCTGCAATCAACAGCACCATGCTTGCAGCCTACCGCGACGAGAGGCTGAAACTCATGGCGCCGCAAACCGTTGTCCATGAGTTGAGCTTGATGTCCCGTGTCCTGCGCACAGCCGTGCTGGATTGGGGTATCCCATTGCCGCAGGGAATCCCTACAACAATGGTCCGACGGCCCAAGCTCGACAACGAACGCGAGCGCAGACTTGAAGCCGACGAAGAGCAGCAGCTCATTGATGCGCTGACCAACCCTGGCGGGGCGAAGCCGAACCCCTGGATGCTGCCCCTTTTCATCCTGGCCGTGGAGACGGCAGGTCGGCAATCTGAGTTGCTGTCGATGCAATGGGACGAGGTCGACCTCAAGCGCCGCGTGGCGCGGCTGCGGGGCGTAGACGGCCGGGAAACCAAGAATGGAGCCGTATATCGCGATGTGCCACTCTCACCTCGTGCTGTGAGGGTGTTGGCGGGCTTGCCGCGGTCAGTCAATGGGTTAGTCTTCCCGATCACCCAGAGCGCCGCAAAGCAGTCTTGGGACCGTGCCGTAGTGCGTGCTCGCCGCCGCCACGTACGCGATGCGCTACGAGTGAAGCTTGCCGCCAAAAGCCTCGATGCTGAACGCGAAATTCGTGCCATCGTGTACAAAAAACGTGTGCCGGATCCGCGAGCCGTCGCGCTGTTGGCTGAAATCGAGACCAAGGACAAAACACTGACTGATCTGCATTTTCACGATTTACGCCACGAGGCCACATCGCGCCTCGCCGAAGTCTTCGAGATGCACGAGCTCATGAAGATCGTGGGGCATAACAGTGCCAAGACGCTGGGGCGGTACTACCACCCACGGGTCGAAGAATTGGCGGCGAAACTGGACGACAAAAAAGGGGGCGAATAACCTCCAGCATCAGCCCTCTTCAATTCAAGGCTAACCCCCTAGCAGCTCGAAGCCGTCCGGTTAGGCCGAGTCGCCCTCACTGGCCGGTCCTCGGCCAGGGCTGTCATTGAGGCGACTAGTGGCAACGACCGCATTGCTGCACGTTGCTGAAGCTCGCCCAACCCCCTCGGCAGGGGAGCCGGCTTCCAGGGGTAAGAAGGTCACGACCAGGCGGGCGGCAACGGCTCATGCCCCGACTTGCAGAAGCTTCCGATACTTGGGCACCAACATGTGCTCGGCCTTCGCTTTCCGGGTCAGCAAAGGAGAGCGAATCACGCCGAATGGCGGCATATGCAAGACGCCCTGACGGCTGCCCAGCGTGATCGCCATCTTTGGATTTCCGGTCTGCGCTTTGTACTTGGCCAACTTCGACGATTGATCATGGCCTCCAAGAATTCGCTGGATGTTGTGGGCGGCTACGCTCACCTGCCCGGTAATGTGCCAGGCCATCTTGTTCTCGTCCAGGTCAGTGATGTCTCCGAGCGCGAGCAGCCTCTTCTGACCTGCAACGCGGAGGTCCTCGCCAACGCGGATACGTCCACGCTCATCCAAGGCGCCGCTGAAGTTCGCCTGCATATAGGACGTGCTGGGCCGCCCGCCCGTGCACCAGATCAACAAGTCGTAGGCGATTTCGCGACCGCTTGTGGTTGTCGCCAAGCCCCGGCCGCCAAAGATGTCTTTGCTGTTTGTCGTTGCAGATTGCAGGCGCTCTCCAACGAGGATCGAGACGCCGCGCGACGCCAGCACGGCAGCCGCGTGCTGCGCTGCAAGCTCGGATGTTCCGGCAAGCAGACGCGGTCCGCCTTCCAGGATGGTGAGTGACTTGTCGGGATGGACCTCCGAGATCTCCCCAGCGACTTCCACGCCAATCGGCCCACCTCCGACGATCAGAATGCGGCGTGCCGCGTTGAGCGCATCCCGGTACTGCAGGTAAAAATCCCGACGCGCCTGCGCACTTCCACCGACTGAGCGCATCAAACTGTTGGAGTACGCGTTGCCAGTGCACAGCACATTGACGTCGCCACGCAGCGTGATGCGGCTCCCATCCCCAATTTGCACTTCACCGCCGGCGGCGGACATCTCGATCAGGCGTCCCTGCACAAATTCGACCGTCGGTAGGGACGCGGCATACGGGATGACGGATTGCCCGGCGAACTTCGGAGACACCAGGCAGCGGGGCGCTGCCATCGGCACCTCGAAGTAATCGTTCGGATCGACCAGGGTTACCCTCGTCTCCTTGGCAAGGGCCTTCGCAAGTTGCACGCCTGCGATGCCCCCGCCGAAGACCACCACCCGCTTCCCTGTGTTGCTCGACATGTTTTTGCCTTTCGTAATTGACCGACTCAGTAGGATAGAAAGAGTTGATTCATTTGATAAGTGATTGCTTTGATCTCAGACTCCCACAAAAAATGGACCAATCGGCCGTTGACCTGAATGCGCTGAAGACGATGATCGACGTGGTGGCGGCCGGAAGTTTCGCGGCAGAAGCACGCAACCGGAACGTCCCCCCGAACAACCTGAACCGACAGGTGCAACGTTTGGAGCGCGACCTCGGTGTTCGCCAGAAGTGGCTCCGCAAATCTGAATAGTGCGATAAGTGCAAACTCCGGGCATGAAGCTGGGCCGAGCGCGGTCTGGCGAGAAGGAGTTTTGGATGTCGAAGAAATCTGCGCGGCGTACCCGCCGCACCCACACGCCCACGTTCAAGTCCCAGGTGGCCGTAGCCGCGTTGCGTGAAGACAAGACCCTGGCCGAGTTGGCCCAGCAGTTCGAAGTGCATCCCACCCAGATCGTGGAGTGGAA
>JABBOE010000169.1 GCA_019351955.1 Pseudomonadota bacterium | reverse complement strand
AAGCTGCGAACGACCATATGGCGATGCTGGAACAAAACCCGCAGCGTGTGATGAGCTACTTCCAGGACCGGCGCGTTCGCTACGCAGCTTAATACTTCACAGGGCCGGAGCAATAAGAACGTCGAAGCTCCACTGGCTTGTCGCCGAACGTTGTGGCGAGGCTAACGACAAGGAGCCGTGGGTGGCACGTGGGGATCCCCAATTGGTGCGCTCGCGCTTCGTCAGCGACGGCACGGCACGGCCTGTCGGCTGTGTGAATGACGCTGATGTTGAACTGCTCCTGGTAGAGCTGATAAATCGTGCTCCGCCTTTGCCGCAGCATTTCCTCATCTAAACCAGAGGCGAGAGCCGCAAGGATCGTAATCTCGTCGAGAAGGGTCGAAGTCCCTTGAAGGGTTAGCCGATTGGTGAACTGAAAAACAGGCGATCCAGCACGGATTTTCAAGACGGTGGCTGTCTCTTCGGCCGCTGCACCCTGTTAGAACGACAACGGCTCGACCGTCGGGATCTCGCGCAGTCCATCCTGACGCACCATGTGGAAGAACGTGAGGAAAAACCTTCCGCGCTCATGCGATGAGACGTCAGTGCCCCGTCCTAGATTGCGTATGAGGACGATCTCTATCGTGAGTTCATGGACCGCTTTGCGCAAGGTGCCGATGCTTGCACCAAAGCACTCGGCCAGTTCTTTTTCCGACGAAATGGCTTCGCTCAGTTTCCATTCCCCGGCTTCCAGCGACTGTGTGATTGTGCGCCTCGCATCTTTGTAAATCGGCGCCCCGGCAGCGTCATCGAGAAAGTCGGGATTCATGCCTTCACATGAAATAAGGGTTTTCACGGGTACCAGGCTGGGTGCCCAAAGCATATTCTTCATCTCGCACATGTCATCTAGATGAGTTAGATGACATAGATGTGTCGGGTGCCCCAGTCGAGGGCTTTCTTAGAGCAATTGAGGACGAACCATGATTCATTTCGTGATGCATGATCCGAAGGACTCCGTTGGGGTCGTGGTGGTGGAGGACGTGCGGGCAGGCATGGACCTGAATGGCTGGATCATCGATGAAGATCGCATGACATCGGTCAGGGCTACGCAGAATATTCCGATCGGACACAAGGTGGCCTTGCGCAACATGGCGCCCGGCGAGACGGTGATGAAGTATGACGTCGACATTGGCGTTGTCACTGCGCCCATTGCTGCCGGGGCGCATGCGCATGTTCACAACATCAGGACGAAGCGTTGGTGATCAACGCGGCGCCATCCCCAAGACTGTCTGCAAAGAGGAATCAGCAATGCAAGCCATCACAAATGACACAACGTTTCTCGGCTATCGCAGGGAGAACGGACGAGTCGGCGTCCGCAACCATGTGATCATCCTTCCCCTGGATGATCTGTCCAACGCTGCGGCCGAAGCCGTGGCAAACAACATCAAGGGAGCTCTGGCGCTTCCTCACCCGTACGGTCGCCTCCAGTTCGGCGCGGATCTCGATCTCCATTTCCGAACCCTGATTGGCACTGGGTCCAACCCAAACGTCGCAGCAGTCGTCGTCATCGGCATCGAAGAGGGTTGGACGAAGCGGGTGGTCGACGGCATCGCAGCGACTGGCAAGCCAGTGACCGGATTTGGCATCGAAGGTCACGGCGATCACGACACCATCATGCGCGCAAGCAAAGTCGCCCGCGAGTACGTGCAGTGGGCCAGTGAGAAGCAACGTGAGGCCTGCCTGGTGCACGAGCTTTGGGTCTCGACCAAGTGCGGCGAGAGTGACACGACCTCAGGATGCGGCGCGAATCCCAGTGTTGGCAATGCATTCGACAAGCTCTACGACCTGGGCGCGACGTTGGTCTTCGGCGAAACCACCGAGTTGACCGGGGGCGAGCAAATCGTCGCAGCGCGCTGCCGAGACGAAACTGTTCGCGCCACGTTCATGCAGATGTTCGACCGCTACCAGGAACTTGTCGAGCGGCACAAGACGAGCGACCTCTCAGAAAGTCAGCCAACCAAGGGAAATATTGCGGGCGGCCTCACCACAATCGAGGAAAAGGCGCTGGGAAACATCCAGAAAATCGGGAGGAAGTGTGTGGTCGACGGGGTTCTCGACAAGGCTGAGTCCCCGACGCACCCGGGACTGTGGTTCATGGACTCATCATCAGCCGCGGCCGAAATGGTCACGCTTTGTGCGGCCGCCGGTTATGCCGTGCACTTTTTCCCGACCGGGCAAGGCAATGTGATCGGCAACCCTATTCTGCCAGTAATCAAGATCTGCGCGAATCCGCGCACCGTGCGCCAGATGAGCGAGCACATTGATGTGGATGTGTCGGGTCTGCTGCAAAGGGAGGTCAACCTCGGTGAAGCCGGTGATCTGCTTCTGACTTCGCTCCTGCGCACCGCGAATGGGCGTCTGACGGCCGCAGAAGCACTGGGTCACCGCGAGTTCGTCTTTACACGACTTTACGAGAGCGCGTAAGCGCCAATGGTGCCCGAGGAGCCGCAGTAGCCCCTCGTGGATCAGCAATCCATCAAGGAGACAGCATGAAGCAAGAACTGATCATCCGAAATCCAAAAGACGTTTCGGACTTCGTCGACGAACATCCCGGAGTCAGGTCCTCGTTCCTGATTGTCATGATCGCGCTCGGCGGGGTCTTCGTCGACGCCTATGACTTCACAAGCCTGGGGATTGGCGTCCCAGCGCTAAAGATGACATTTGGGCTAACCCCGTTTGAGGTCGGAAGCGTTACGGCGATGATGGCATTTGGCGCCTTTGTGGGAGCCATCTGGGGCGGCAAGGCAACCGACAAGGTTGGTCGATACAAGATGTTCCTGGTGGACTTAGTCCTTCTCGTGGCAGCGGCGCTTGGTGCGGCCCTCTCAATCAATCTGACCATGCTGCTGGTCTTTCGTTTCCTCATGGGTCTAGGGGTGGGGCTGGATTTCCCGGTCGCGTTGAGCTTCATCGCCGAGTTTGTCAACAAGAAGCGTCGGGGCGCAGGTGTCAACCTTTGGCAGTTGATGTGGTACGTGGCGGCTTCTTGCACCGGTCTTGTCATTCTTCCCTTCTACTTTGCGGGCTTCGGTGATGATCTGTGGAGAGTCGCTGTCGGATTCGGTGCAGTTCCTGCACTAATCATCTTGGGCCTGCGATTCATCTATATGAAGGAAAGTGCGCCTTGGGCTGCACAGAATCTCGGGCTCAACGAAGCGGCGAAGATCCTCGAATCGACTTATGAGATCAAGACCCGTGTCATCCAGGAACCCACGCGCTCAGTCCCAAAGCCTGAGCACCAAGCGAAGACCGGCGAAATTTTTAAGCCGCAGTTCCTCAAACGAACGCTCCTCATTTCGGTAATCTGCGCGACACAGAGCATGGAGTATTTTGCGATCGGGTTCAATCTGCCTTCAATTTCGCAGACGTTGTTCGGCAAGGAGTTCGTCAACGCCATCATCGGAGCGATCGCGTTCAATATTTTCGGGATCGTAGGGGCCGTGCTTGGTGTCATGGTCACGAAAAAAATGGGATCAAGGCGCATGGCGATTACGGGTTACTCACTCGTGCTCGTCGCATTGTTCGCGATGTTTATGTTCCACAAAACATTGTCACCCCAATACATTGCACTCCTCATAGGGCTGATGATCCTCGGACACTCATTCGGCCCTGGTGCGCAGGGAATGACCATGGCGGCGCTGTCGTATCCGACACGTATCAGGGGTGCAGGAACAGGCTGGGGTCAGGGCATGGTTCGGGTTGGCAGCATCATTGGTTTTTATTTCTTTCCTCTCCTGATTGCTGCAACTGGTTTCTACAACATGCTTGGAATTCTCATGCTCGCCCCCGCCTTAGGTCTTATTGCGGCATTGACAATCAAGTGGGAGCCAGTTGGGGCCAGCATGGACGGCGCAGACGACCAAGAACCCGTTGCGGCAGCGATGGCCGGGGCATTGGAGTGAGCCACGGCGCCAGCGCTCATCATCTATCAACTTGCATACAGTGAGACATTGCATCATGGCAATCAAATATTTGAAGAAGGCGACGAAAACTCCTGAAACCGAGACGGTAACGGCGCAGAAGGTGGTCGAAGACATGCTGACTTCGATCCAGCGAGGTGGGGAGGAGGCAGTTCTCGCATACGCACGCAAACTCGATGCTTGGGAGGGCGAGGCCGTCGTGAGCAAGGAAGAGATCGCGCGCCGCACGACAGAAGTGCCGGCCCAGGTGAGGCGAGACATCGACTTTGCAATCGATCAGGTTCGCGAGTTCGCGCTGGCGCAGCGCAAGTCCATGCATGAGTTCCGCGTGGAACTCCACCGCGGCGTCACCGCCGGTCAGCGAGTGCTGCCGGTAAACGTCGCGGGGTGCTATGCCCCCGCCGGGCGCTATGCGCACATTGCCTCGGCATACATGGGGGTCGCCACAGCCAAGGCTGCGGGCGTGAAAACGATCATCGCTTGCTCCGGCCCTTTTCGTGGTGGCCCGATGCATCCCTACCTCTTGTATGCATTCGATCGCGCCGGTGCCGACGTGATCATGACCCTCGGCGGCGTACAGGCGATTGCATCAATGGCATATGGTCTGTTCACCGGAACGCCAGCGGACGTGATCGTCGGACCAGGCAACAAGTTCGTTGCTGAAGCAAAGCGCACGCTGTTCGGCAAAGTGGGAATCGATGTTTTCGCCGGTCCGTCCGAAGTCGCAGTCATCGCCGATGAAAGTGCAGATCCGGCCATTGTCGCGAGCGACCTTGTTGGGCAGGCCGAGCATGGCCATGAGTCGCCAGCCTGGCTCTTCACCACCTCGAACAGCTTGGCCCAGGATGTCATGGCGCGCGTCCCCGATCTCATCGAAAGTCTTCCCCCGACGGCGCGTGACGCAGCCGGGTCCGCTTGGCGCGACTATGGCGAAATTGTGGTCTGCGACACGCGGGAGGAGGTTGTCTCCGTATCGGACAAGTATGCGTCTGAGCATCTGGAAGTGCAGGCCAAGAATTTGGATTGGTGGCTCGAAAATCTAACCTGCTATGGGTCACTTTTTCTCGGAGAGGAGACCACGGTGGCCTACGGTGACAAGGCCAGTGGCCCCAACCACGTCCTTCCGACAAAGGGAGCGGCGCGCTATTCAGGTGGTCTGTCGGTGCACAAGTTCATGAAGACTCTGACTTGGCAACGCATGACCCGCGACGGCGCGCGAGACATTGGTGAAGTCACCGCACGCATCTCGCGCCTGGAGGGCATGGAAGCCCATGCACGAACGGCTGACGATCGCTTGGCCAAGTACTTTCCCGATCAGGTGTTCGACCTTGGCACGCCGGTGACGGTATGAAACTTGCCGCATTGTTCGAACTGCGTGGTCGCCGTGCCCTTGTCACGGGGGGAAACTCCGGCATTGGCGAGGCGATGGCGCGAGCCGTGGGGCTGGCCGGTGCGAACGTGACACTCGTCGCGCGCCGCGCCAATGCGCTAGATGAGGCCGTATCGCGGCTTCGGGGTGACGGGATTGACGCCGACTCACTCGTCGCTGACCTATCGACGCCTGAGAATGCAGTTGGGCTGGCGCAGGCTGCGCAGAGGACATCCCCCGTCGACATTCTTATCAATGCTGCTGGCGTCAACTTGCGCGAGCCGTTCGCTGAGGTGACTCCGACGTCATGGACTGCGCAACTTGCTCTGCATGTCGCGGCTCCGTTCTTCCTTACTCAAACGCTCGGGCCTGGGATGAAGGAGCGAGGATGGGGCCGCATTATCAACGTGGCATCGCTGCAGAGTTTCCGTGCGTTTCCCCGGAGCGCGCCTTATGGCGCCGCGAAGGGCGCGATCGTGCAGCTCACGCGCGCCATCGCGCAGGAATGGTCGCGGCACGGAATTACCTGCAATGCGATTGGTCCAGGTTTCTTTCCGACTGCATTGACTGCACCTGTTTTCGACGACGCCGAGCTCGCAGCGCGGCATGCCGAGCAGACCTGTGTCGGGCGCAACGGGAATCTTGAAGATCTTTATGGGGTCACATTATTTTTGACCAGCGATGCCAGCGCCTATGTGACGGGGCAGACCCTGATGGTCGACGGTGGATACACCGCCAGGTAGGGGATGCTTCGCTCGGCATTCGCGTTCTTCATGGTTTAGTCTCATTTGGGAATTTCATGAAAGCTCTCGTCTATACCCAGCCCCGTACGGTTCTCCTCCAGGACGTGCCGGAACCCGAACTTGACGCCGGTGAAGTCATTTTGCATATCGACGCCGTTGGAATCTGCGGATCGGATCTGCACGCCTGGCATGGACACGATCCACGACGCAAGCCTGGTCTCATACTTGGCCACGAGTTCGTCGGGACGGTGGCGCGCTCATCGCTCTCTGCCTATGGCCAAGGCCAGCGCTTTACGGGAAATCCGCTCATCACCTGTGGCGTTTGTGACTATTGCATGCAAGGTCGAAACAACCTTTGCAGCAATCGAACAATGGTTGGAATGACGCGACCAGGCGCATTCGCCGAGTACATGAGCATTCCAGCTGCATCGCTCATTGCCGTTCCAGGGGACATGTCAATCGAAGCCGCAGCCTTGACTGAACCGGCTGCGACAGCGTGGCATGCGATCAATCTCACAATGCGCGCGCTCGTTCGGCCCATCCACGAATGTGCGGTGCTCGTTATCGGCGGCGGTGCCATCGGCATGCTCAGTGCCTTAACCAAAAAGCGAGGAATCGAAAGCTCTATCATAAAATTTGAAAGGTTTCCCTGACCTCAAGCCAATTAAGGTTGAGATTGCTTTTGCAGACGCCGTAGAGAATCAATTAGGACTCAAAGGTATGAT
>JABBOE010000168.1 GCA_019351955.1 Pseudomonadota bacterium | reverse complement strand
GCAGTTCCAGGAACGCTGGCGCGTTCTGAGAAGGAGCCCTCTGGGCCGGCGCGCCGGCCCAGAGGGCTCGTGAGTGACAGGGCCCGGAGCGTCCAAGCCGCTCGCGGCGCCGCGTAGGCGCGACCTCATAAGGCGAAAGGCAGTTGCATCGGGCGCTCATGTAGCGCGGGCGCCCTTACCCTTACATTTGTCAAGCATCGAATTGCGTCTGTGCGATATCTCTGCTTCTTTGTCGAATCAAGCCGACGACGTCACGTGCAATCAGCGGTTGAGGCAATGAATGGCCTCTGGCTTGGAGATCCCCTCAGCATGTCGAGGTTGTCGGCGCGCAACTAAACCTCAGGGAACGGCAAAGTATTGCACTTTAGATTTGAGCCGGTCGGCTCATCATCTCGTCGAGGCTCCGCGCGACTTGCTTTTTAGGGCAAAGGTACTTGAGATAATAATCGCGGTTATTCCGCATCATTCGTCGTCGAAGTTCATCATCATTTACAAGTTTGCGGACCTGATTCACACACTCATCTGCATTTTGAAAAGAAAGGTAATTCGACGTTTCCGAAAAATTTCCAGGGATTGCAGCGTCAAACTTCTCACTGACGATTGCGCGAGAAAACGCGACATACTCGGCCATTTTCCAGCCGATGGACCCATGCAGTCCGGCCGTAGTCACTCCAATCGTGCTAGAGCGAAGAGTGTCAATGTAATTCCGCTTCTTGTACGACTTATTATTCAATACCAGATCTGGATAGGCCATACTAGCAAAAGCGCTTGGCGCAAAGCCGCCAAAAAAACTTTCTCCAAATGCATCCCTCAACGCGCGGATGCAATTGGCCCGCATTTGATTGATGGCGTCCCGATCAATTTTCCTTTTGGTGTCGAGCTCTGACGAACTTTCATTTGGATCCCAAGTTCTTGCCATAAACAGTACCGTTGTCGGTGCGTCAATTGGTGGGGGCGTCTCCATACGGCTTAGACTCGGGACAAACTGCCAGAGGTTAGCAAGCCCCGTTGCCCAACCCATAGCGGTCAGAAATTCCCGCGTGCTTCGAGCAAGCAATGATCTCTGCAAGGCGAATATGTCGACGGGATCAGAGACAACCTCATAATTTAAGCCATATGCGCGAAGCTTTTGGAATCCGTGGAATGTTTTTGAATATCTATCTGGTTGAAAACTTCTTTTATAATAAAAATCATGCTTGCCAAGCGCTTCTTCGTCGACCTCCCAACTGTCGTGCATGTCATAATAGATGCGGTATTTCTTATTAACAAGGACAGAGCAATGAGAAAGTCTTGCATCACGCAAGTGCGGCTCGGCTGAGGCTATCATATTCGGCCTGGGCTTCAGGTGTTGCACGAGATCGATTTCGCCGGCACAATGAAGCGCAGAAAAGCCAGCGTAAAGTTGCTGCAGATGTCCGATGTTGGACCGCACGAAGATTTCGACTCGAGGCTTATTGTTCGCGTTATTCATGCGGCATAGCAGTACATTTTGAAATTCGTAAGGCGATTTTCTACCGAACGGGAGAGTCGGATAAAGGCATCATAGATTACTGCGAAACTCTGATTTTGGTGTGATGCGCTGATTTCACGGCGCGTCGTGGTCGAATCAGTGAACGATCTTGTATCGCTGCGGTCCGACCCGACTTTTCCGGCGTGGCTTGTGATTGCGCCATGGTTTGGGTTTGGATCACCTTATATCGGGTCACCAGCCCGGCAAAAATCCAGAAATTCGACATCAAATTGCCGTCGACGAACCGACTGCCGTAGATGTTGACCATGGCGACCGCCAGGACGCCGAGCCACAACGCTGTGCCATAGACTTTGGCATCGGGTTCGCTTTTGATCTGTTCGACGTTGCGCCCGATGCGAAATAGCCCGAGCAGTAGCAAGAGCAGAGCCACGGGTGCCAGAACGCCATTTTCCGCCGTCGTGAGGACGAAATAGTTGTGCGCGTCATAATGGGCGTAAGCCGGCGCATACGTGCCGATATCGCGGCCGAAATGGTTGAGCCCGATGCCCCAGGGGTTGTGCGCGATAATCTGTGCCGCGCCGCTCCAGATGATGAAGCGTGACTCCGTGCTGTTGTCGAGTTCCTTGTTCAACGGCGCCGCGACGACGCCCGGCATTGAGTCCTTGGTTGCGACGGTCATGTCGATGCGCTGGATGACCGAATCCGGCAACCAGAGGTGGTAATTGAACAAGGCGACAACGATTAGCAACCCCAGCATGACGTTGCGCCGCATGGTCAACAGCAGCAGCAGGACCGCAATGATGCCGTAGGACTGCCGCGAGTAGGTGAAGAAATTGACAAAGATGGCAAACACGACGCACGCCAGCGCCCCCCAACGTACGAGGCGGCTGGAGCGGTAATAGAGAGCGGCCGCCGCGAGCGGGATCATGTAGATGGTGTAGTAAGCCGCGGAGCGGTTGGCGTCAGTCGAGTTCCAGCTGAACGGGGCGGCGACCCGGCGCGCTTCGTTGTAACCGAAACCATAGTCCAGCACTTGCCGCAATCCGAGATAGATATCGAAAAAGACGGTGAACAGGATCGTTAGAAACAGGAGTTTGATGGTCTTGGTGTCTTGCACCGCGTAGTAAGCGAGAAAAAACAAGAGCATGTAGAGAACAGCATTCTTCAGGGTTTGAAAATCGCCAAAAAACATCGACGCATCGTAAACCTGTCCGATCACCAATCCCCAGGTCAAGATCAGGAAATAAAAGACGAATTGCGTTTTCAAGGGCGCCGGCGTGCGGTCTTTGTTCTTGTTCCGCATGGTCAGCGCCAAAATTGCGATGAACAGCAGATTGGTGATGTTGAGCCCGGTCAGTGAGAAGTCCGGAAACATTCGCTGATTCGGGATGTAGAACACCGTGAACATCAAGAGGTAGGTCAACGGCCGTGGTGTCGATGTGTGCTCGACGGCTTGGCTTTCGGCTTTCATGGACGTCTGGGATGCTGGTTCAGGCCGCCATAGTTGCGGGCAGCGGTGGCGCGGCGTGGGCCGCCAGCGGCCGGCTCGTATCAAGAAACCGCCGCGCCCAGGTTTCGTATGTCAGGATCAGCCAGAGCAGTTCGCTGTGATCGTGCGTGGCTGCCATGTGCTGGTCCATGACGCGCTTGACGCCAGCCACATCGAACACGCCGCGTTCGGCGAAACTGCGGGATGCAAAGGTGTCCAGCATGCGCTGCCGTAGTTCATGGCGCAACCATTTGGCGATCGGAATGGCGAATCCTTGCTTGGGTTTATTCAAGACGCTCGTCGGCAGTAGCTTCTCGGCGACGCGGCGGAACAAATACTTGCCGCGGCCTCCCCGGAATTTGAGGTCGAATGGCAGGCGCGCGGCGAATTCGAGCAGATTTTGATCGAGAAGGGGAGCGCGCGCTTCGAGCGAGTTAGCCATGGTCATGCGGTCGACCTTGACCAAGATGTCGTCGCTCAGATAGGTGGCCATGTCCCCATCGAGGATCTGCTCCAAGGGTTCCGTGATACCAGCGCGGATGAAGTGCCCGCGAATGCTGGCGTAGGGGTCGGCACGGTGGAAGTCGGGCGCGAGAATGGCATCGAGATCGCCGCGTGTGGCCAGTGCTACGCCAGAGATGTAATCGTCAGGGAATGGCAGCGCCATGCGATCGGCGATGCGCGAAAGGCGCTTGCCTCGCGCGCCTAGGGCCAGCACCGACGAGGCACGCAGTATCGGTACAGCCAGCCCCAGCGAGGCGGTGCGAAGCCGGGCGAGACGTTGGTATTTGGCATAGCGGTCGTAGCCGGCGAAAAGCTCGTCGCCGCCATCTCCCGAAAGCACCATTTTTACATGCCCGGCGGCGAGCCTCGAAACGAGGTGGGTGGGAATGGCCGACGAGTCGCCAAAGGGTTCGTCGAAGGACCAGACCAGATCGTCGAGCGACGCAACGGCGTCGGCCTCGACGATGAGTTCTGTGTGCTCAGCACCGATGTGTGCGGCAACGGCGCGCGCGGCAGGTAGTTCGTTGAATCGCTCTTCACGGAAACCGATCGAAAAGGTTTTCACCGGCTGGCGCATATTGCGCGCCATCAGCGCCGCGACCACGCTCGAATCGAGTCCGCCGCTCAGGAACGCGCCGAATGGCACGTCGCTGACGAGGCGCACCCGCACTGCATCTTCGAGTTCTTGCAGAAGCCGGTTCTGCAGCGTGGCCTCATCGTCGGTCCATTTTGGGGCGAATTGCGGTTGCCAGTACCGATGCATGCGCGTGTGTCCGCCCTGCGCGACGAGCACATGGGCCGGCGGGAGCTTGTACACGCCTTCGTAGATACTGGCGGGGGCTGGCACGTAGCCGAAGGCGAAGTAATCGTGCGTAGCCTGTGTATTGACCTTGGCACGAAAACCGGGCACGACAGTGAGGCACTTTAGTTCGGAGCCGAACGCCAGAGTGCCGTCGGCCAGGGTTGTGTAGTACAGCGGTTTTTTCCCCAAGCGATCGCGCGCCAGCACAAGTTTGCGCTGATTCAGATCAAGCAGGGCCACGCCAAACATGCCGCGTAGGTGCTCGAATACCGCCTCGCCCCATTGCTCGTAGCCATGCACGATGCATTCGGTGTCGGTGTGTGTGTAGAACACGTGGCCAGCTGCCTCGAGCTCAAGCCGCAGATCGCGGAAGTTGTAAATCTCGCCGTTGAACACGATCCAGACGGTGCGGTCCTCGTTGTGAATGGGTTGGTGGCCGGTCGCAATATCGATGATGCTCAGGCGCTGCATGCCAATGTGGCCAATGGGGTGGCGCAGCACGCCCCGATCATCAGGACCACGGTGCATGATGCGTTCGCACATGGTGTCAATGAGGCCCGGATCGGCATCCAGGCGCCCGCTCAAAGCAAACAGTCCCGCGATTCCGCACATGGTGGTTGCCTTGCCTTTGCGCTCAAGCGGGGACGGCTAGCGACAGCTTGGCGTCGCTAGCGCTCCGCCGCGCGGCTATCGGATCGAGGTAAGCGCGATGCCACAACTCCAGAACTGCCAGCATGTGAATGTCCGCGGCATGGTCCCACGCACCACGCTGGTGGCGGTCGATCAGCGCGCGGACGAAATTTACATTGAAGTAGCCGCGTGCGATCGCGCGATCCGACAGCACGATGTCCGCAACCATGTTGGCGTACCGCCCGCCCCGCTGAAGCCACACGCTTGTGGGAAGGCCAAAGCCCTGCTTTTTTTTCTTGCGGATGGCTTCCGGCAGGATATCGTCCATGGCCAGCTTGAACAAATGCCGCTTGTTCAATCGCCGAACCTTGTCCGCGCCAGGAAGATGCCCCGTGAAATCGACCAAGCGCTTGTCGAGATATGGAAAAACCACCTCCACTCCTGCAAGTTTTGCTGCGCGCGTGACCTTGACCACATCGTTATCAGCGATGGTCATTTTCAGATCCAGATACATCAGGCGGTGGATTTCCGAGGGCGCCTGTGCCTCGGCGTAGATGCGCCGCTGCACGTCCAGTGCATCATCAAGGCGGACTGCAGCCCGGAACGCCGGGCTGAGCAGGGCGTCGAAGTGCTTGGAGGCAAAAGCGTCATCGCTGTAGAAGCGATCCGGGTTGGGCAGCTCGGCTCGATGAATGAAATTCTTGATACGGTTGGCCACGCGGGTCTCCACCCCTGAAAGCGCGCCCGCGATTGCCGAGCCCAGCGCTCTCACGGGGGACGGGGCTCGGTGGAAAGCGTTGAAGATCTGGTCCTTGCGGTAGCGCTCGTTGCCACCGAAAATCTCGTCGCCGCCGTCGCCAGCCACCATCAGCGAAACACCATTTTGCGCGGCCAGCACCGTGCAGAAGTAGGTGGGGATCGCGGAGGAGTTGCCAAACGGCTCGTCAAAGGCTTCGACGAGCCGCGTCATCGCAGCCACAGCATCATCTTCGCTCACACGGTATTCGTGGGCCTGCAGTCCGAAATGCTGGCTGGCAATCCGCGAGTACGGAAGCTCGTCGTAACCATCCTCGGCAAAGCCGATGGAAAAGCTGCGTACAGGCGCGTCGTGGGCTTGCGACAGAATGCCTGAAATGCTGGAGCTGTCCGTGCCACCACTCAGGAACGTGCCCCAGTTCTGGGCATCGGAGCACTCGTAATCGCGCACGGTGTCCACAATGGACTGGCGTAGCTGCGACACGCGCTCGGCCTCCGGCGCGTCCAAGTCCTCGGGGTAGCGCGCGTCCCAGTGACGGCTCAGATGCAGACCGGCGCTGTCCCGCTCCAGGCAGGTTCCCGCGGACAACTTGTAGACACCTTCGATCGCAGTGGCCGGCGCAGGGATGTAGCTGAAGTTGAGGTACTGGTACAGCGCAGGCAGGGATACACGCGGCGTGAACAAGCCCGTGCGAAGAATGAGACGGAGATCGCTAGCGATCAGCAGCCCGCAGGCGATCTGGGCATAAAACACCGGGCAGGTGCGAAAGGCATCGGTGCATGCCTGTGCGCGCTGGCCCTGCGCTGACCACAGCACATAGCTGTACCGGCCCGTGAGCTGTTCGTGTGCGAAGTGGCCTTGATGCATCCAGGCGGCGATCACGTCGTCGCGCGGGTCGGCGCCTTCGGCGCGTGCGCCGCCGCGAAGCGGTTCAAGCGCCAGACCAAGTCCGCCGGCACCGCCGTCGCCGATGATGCGCGTCGCGCCGCGCGCCCAGACGTGCACTCGGGGCGTCGGCACCGCGCGTCGCACCGCAGACGCGTTGTCGGCGCATGGTGGCCAAACCGCGACGTCGGACAGATCGGCCATGTCTTCAGGAAGCCGGTCAGGACCGATGAGAACCAGAAAATCGCCAAGCACGCCAGACATCACAAAAGGATCGCCAGTGAAATGGGAAAATGAAAGGGGGAATTTAAACGTACCTG
>JABBOE010000167.1:2774-6864 GCA_019351955.1 Pseudomonadota bacterium | reverse complement strand
ATCTACTTTCCAAATCTTTGCAAGAGCATTGATCAAGCCTTCACATGAATTGGCGCCAGATGAAAAAAGGTTGAGGCGATATCGTTTTGCCGCGCTACGAACCCGCTCAGAAAATGAGTAGGCAAGCTACATGTAGGCTGATCCCGCCTTGTGGCCGACGAATCTCGCCATTCAGGAGTTTTCATGAAAGTCCTCGGATTTCTGGCGGTGATCGGCGCACTGGCGATTATTGCAAGTATTGGCGCAGCGATTTTTTTCTTTGGCGGTTTTTTTAATGTCGCGGCCTCTCACGCCGACCCTGCCGTGGTCGACTGGGCGCTGGTCAAGGTACGCATGGCATCGATCGCGCAGCGCGCGAACGATCGGCCGCCAGCGGGGGTACTTGATGATCCGGCAACCATACAGGCCGGTGCGCTCGCCTACTCGAAGCACGGATGCGCCGAATGTCACGGCGAGCCGGGCGTGGAATCTGCAAGCTTTTCTGAAGGACTAAACCCACCACCCGATCTCAGAAAGGTGATTACAGATCGTCGTCCCGAAGATCTGTTCTGGGTCATCAAGAACGGCATCAAGATGTCGGCCATGCCAGGCTTCGGCATGGACAAGCCACCTGTACGCGACCAGGAAATCTGGTCGATCGTGGCATTCCTCACCAAGCTGAGAAGTGTGTCGGACAAGAACTTCAAGGCCTGGACCGACACGCCACTCGGCAGCCATTGGGTCTCTGGCTGCAACCATGGCCCGGCCAAGGGCTGCGGCCCAGGTCGGGAGTGATGACATGTCCGGAGAACGGTGCCATGCGCCATAGAAAAATTCAGTCCCCGAGATACCCGCGCGTGCAGCTGATGATGCGGCTGTGCCTTTCGAGCATGATCTTCTCCACCGCCTGTGTCGCGGCGGAACGCGATATGACCACCCCTTCGGCGGGAGTTATCCACGCCAAGATGGCCTATTGCCAGGATTGCCATGGGCCATCTGGCCAGGGTTATGCCGGCTTTGCGCCCATACCAAGAATCGGCGGGCAGACCACCCGATATCTGGCGAATCAGCTGAAGGCTTTCGCCGAATCGCGGCGCGACGCGAATGCATCGATAGCGATGTCCAGTATCCATGGCCCCAGCGAGCCGATGCGCGCCGCTCTCGCTGAGCACTTCAGTAAACTTGAACCTGAGCCCATTGCCGATGGTCCGAAAGGGCTCGTCGCTGCGGGCAAGAGGATCTATGCCGAGGGCGTGCTCGCCTCCAATGTCCCGGCCTGCTCCGCGTGTCACGGGCCGGAGGCTCGGGGCAAGGCGGAAATTCCGCGTTTGTCTGGCCAGCTCTACCCCTACACCGTCCAGGAACTGGAGAGCTGGAGCACGAAGCGCGGTACCGATCCGGCGAACGCGGACATGGCCGCCGTGATGATACCAGTAGCCCATGCCATGTCGCATGACCAGATTGCTGCGGTCGCGGCCTACCTCAGCTATCTGAAGTAACGCGCCATGTTCGAGATCTCGTCGATACACGAAAGGCACGAATCATGAAACGCGTGGGGGTCATCGTCTCGGCGCTCGCCCTGGCGCTATCCGCTTTTTCCGCGCTCGCCGGCGGTGGGCACAGCCAGAAAGTGCAATATTGCAGTTGGTGCCACGGCGTGAGTGGACAGGGCTTCGCGACCGCGCCGCGATTGGCAGGACAACGGGCCGAATACATCGAGAATCAGCTGCAAGGTTTCAGGCAGCACACACGCCCCGGCCCATTCATGTGGAATACGGCAAAAAATCTCGACGCATTGGACGCCGGCGACCTTGCGGCATATTTTTCCGCCATCCCTCCGCAGGCCGCTGATGATGGAGACAGGGTGACCGCATCCACCGGAAAAACCATTTATCAGCAGGGCATTCCGTCATCGAATATTGTCGCCTGCGCAGCCTGTCATGGCCCGAATGCGGAAGGTATTAGAGAGATTCCCCGCCTGGGAGGCTTGTCGGCTTCGTATCTAAAGACGCGGCTTGATCAATGGGCGCACGGAAACCTTGCGTCCGCATCGGCGCCGATGCCCCAAATCGCCCGACAGTTGTCCGCAGCCGACATTGATTCCCTCGCGTCATATCTCAGCTTTGTAAAATGACGAATCGGATGGAGGTCTTGTTCTGAGGTTTCCCTACAGGTGATCTGAATACCGCGCGCCTTCGCTAGCGTCACGCATTGCTCGCACGAGAAAGCGCTCCCACGCTGGTAGTAAAGAGGTACAAGCATGCAGATGATCATGGCAGTTGATCGGGACCACTCCATCCACTTCTCCCGCTGGCTGCAGCTGCTGACCCTGGTTTTGCTGCTGGCCACGTCAGGAAGCGCGCTGGCTGTACCGTCCTTTGCACGACAGACCCAGCAGCCTTGCTCGGCCTGCCACGTCGGCGGTTTCGGGCCGGAACTCACCGCCTTCGGGCGTCGGTTCAAGCTGCTTGGCTACACCATGAAAGTCGGCAGCCAGACCAACCTGCCGCTCTCGGCCATGCTGGTGGAGTCGTTCACGCATACGCTGAAGGCTCAGACCTCGGCACCCGCCACTGGCTTCGATGCCAACAACAACGTGGAACTGCAGCAGGCATCGGTGTTCCTTGCCGGGCGGCTGACCAATAATCTCGGCGTGCTCGCGCAGGCCACCTACTCGCAGAATGGGGGCTTGCTCGGTTGGGACAACGCGGATGTGCGCTATGCGAGTACTTTCACGCACGGTGACCATACGGGTATCTGGGGCATATCGCTCAACAACAACCCCACCGTCAGCGACGTGTTCAACAGCGCGCCTGCATGGAGTTACCCGTACATGGCCGCGGATCTGGCACCGGGCGCACCGGCGCAACCGATCCTCGTAGGCGGCTTGGGCGGTCAGGTTGTCGGCGCCACCGGTTATGCCCAACTGGATGGAAAGTGGTACCTCGAAGCCGGAGCCTACCGTTCACTCTCGGTGGCGTTCACCAACCACGTCAATGCAGGCTACGACGGCCGCGTGGTGGGTGCAGCGCCGTACGTCCGCATGAACCACACGTGGAATCTGCCTGCTGGCGTGTTCGAGTTGGGCGGCTTTGGCATGGCCGTGCGTCGCGGGCTCGTTGGCGCCGATCTCGCAGGCAACCCGATACCGCTTGCCGGGCCTGCGGATCGTTTCCGCGACCTCGGCGTGGATGCCAACTACCAGTTTTTCCACGGCGACCACGCGGTGACCGTTGACGGCCTGTATGTCACCGAGCGCCAGACCTTGAATGCCACCTATGCCACCGGTGGATCGTCGAACCTGCACGACAGCTTGCAATCGCTCAACCTCAAGGGCAGCTACTGGTATCTCAATACCTACGGCGTGACGCTGGCTGCGTTCGCCGACAACGGCAGCAGCGATCGCACGCTTTACGGCAACGACGGCTCGCCCAATACCCAGGGCGGCATTGTCGAGCTTGACTACAACCCGTTCGGGCAATCCACTTCGTGGCTTCAACCCTGGGTGAACCTGCGCTTGGGGCTGCAGTACACCTTTTACTCCCGCTTCAGCGGGCTGGTGCACAACGTGGATGGGGCCGGGCGCAGCGCCAGCGACAACAATACCCTCTACCTCTTTCTCTGGACGTCGATCTGATCCAGTCGGTACACGCAATCGCCAGAATCGGGGTCCAGAAAGCCCAAGAAGCAGCGGCAACAACTGGCGTAGATTGCGTTCACCGCGAAGCTGCCGGGCGCGTCGAGCGCGAGCAGCGAGGCGGCTTCCGCTGCAGGTGCCACATCAACGACCACACCGACCTCGACCCCTGCGAAAGCGAGTACCGCGTCGACCGGCCAACCCTGAGCCGTGAGGCTGGCGTCTGCACCGACGTCCACGCGTTGCGCATGACCGATGGCGGCGGGTGGGGACGGTCAGGCTGTTGCTGGTCGCGGCACCTTTCGAACGGCTGTTTTGCGGCACGCATTTGACGAGGTCGACCGGCCGCAGTTGGCCGGTCAGCGACCGTGGGTTAGAGGGCGCCGACTGGCCGGACTGAGACGGTCGTGCTCGTGCCGTTGGTGGTTCCTGCAGGCAGCGCCGCGCGCGGTCTCGATCGTCGACCGCACCTTG
>JABBOE010000167.1:0-2764 GCA_019351955.1 Pseudomonadota bacterium | reverse complement strand
TTCTACGTGTTGTTTTTTGAGTGTCAGGTGACTATTGGGTTGATTGCATTCGCAGGCTGGGCATTCGTCAGGTTCGTCTACCTGAGGCACAGTTCTGGTACTCACGCATAGGTGTAACACTACTGAGGCGTTGAACGTCCGTTCCTGGCCGGACTGAGACGGTCGTGCTCCTGCCGTTGGTAAAATAGCTTCATGACGACACCTCAGAAATGGCAATTTGCCACCCGCTTTCGCCGCCACGCGTTTGGCTGGCGTTCCGATCTGCCAATACAGCGAATCAAGGAGGCGATCGCGGAGATCAAGAAGGTCGCTCGTCAGCAGCCGGTAGTTGCAGCGGATGGCGCCGTAACCTTTCTCGTGAAGCTTTCGTCCGCGCTGGAGCGGGTCGACTCTTCATCGGGCGCCTTGGGAACGGCGGTCAATCGTGCCATCGACACCTTGGTGCCGATCATCGCCAACGCGCATGTTGATGAGCGCGTGCGGCAGCGATGGCTCGCGCGTCTTTGGGACGCTGTACAGGACGATGAGATGCCCTACCTCGAGCTGCTCGGGGATTATTGGGGTGAACTGTGCGCGACACCGACCTTGGCATCGTCTTGGGTCGACGAGCTTCTTCCGACGCTTGAGATGGTGTGGCGCCCTCCGGCAGCGGGGCACGGTTTCTACAAGGGAACGAGCGCCTGCCTTGCGTCGATGTATGCCGCAGGCCAATACGAAGCGCTGCTGAGTTTGCTGGAACGGGCCCCCTTCGTCTGGTGGCATGACCGCCGATGGGGCGTGAAGTCACTGGTCGCTCTGGGCCGCAAAACCGAAGCGCTGCATTACGCCGAGGCATCGGGCGGTCTCAACGCACCGCTGTCCGCCATCGCATCGGCCTGTGAAGAGATCCTGCTCTCCAGCGGTCTTCACGCCGAGGCTTATCAGCGCTATGCCCTCCTGTCCAATCAGGGGGCGACACACTTGGCCACGTTCCGTGCGTTGACCAAAAAGTACCCTGCGCTGCCAGCGGCGGACATTCTGCGGGATCTCATCGGCAGCACACCGGGCTCGGAAGGCAAGTGGTTTGCCGCCGCCAAGGATGCGGGGTTGTTCGATGTCGCGATCAACGTGGCCACGAGCAGCCCGACGGATCCGCGCACCTTGGTGCGTGCAGCCCGGGACTTCGGTTTAGATCGTCCGGATTTCGCGGTCGCTTGCGGGTTGGCCGCGCTGCGCTGGATTGCACTTGGGCACGGTTACGAAATCACGAGCATGGATGTGATCGGTGCGTACGACGCGCTGTTGGTTGCCGCGCCGGGATCATCCATGGGCGAAGGTGAAGTTCACGGGCAGATTCGTGCACTTGTCGCGGGGTCGGCTCCCTACTGCGAGTTTCTGAAATCTGCATTGGTATCGAGGCTTCGCTGGAGTGCTGAGGGCACGCTTGGAACGTGAAGACACCTGCTCGTCCAGAGCAGGTGTCTTGTCACCATGTACACACAAGCGATTGCCCGAAGTGTCTACCAGAATGGGGCAGGTCCCGTTGCGATTGCGCCCGGGTCTTCAAGGTCATACCTGGCGACGCATCAAACAGGCAGTGACACACGGCATGGGCATCAACATCGATTCTCTTGACGAGCACATGCGAAGGGCTGCGTTCGAACACGTACGCCTGCTGAACGCAACCCGGGACCATCTCACATCGGGCGAGCTAGCTGGAGGCTTCCCCTTCGAGGGAGCGCGAGTTCCTCTCGTGAATCCGCAACGCGGAATCTTCAAACCTCGCCAAATGCGCTATCTGCTGTCGATTCGAACGGTGTTCCCCAAGCCGGGCGCTCGGATTTGGTACGACGATCAGCGACACGTTCAAAGACAACTGTTCGAAAGCAACGACTTTGTGGACTATGCCTTCATGGGCACAGATCCGGACGCAGCCGACAACCGATGGTTGCGTGAGGCATTCGAAAATCGTATTCCCATCATCTATTTCATCGGCATTGCACCGGGCCGGTTCACAGCGATCGTCCCCAGCTACGTAGCTGGGTGGGACCGATCCACGCTCGAGTCGTCCATCGGCTTTGGCGATCCAAACACCTATGAGGAAGCCCGCTTTCCTGACACGGAGCCCGCTCGTCGATATGCGCTGCGTGCGGTGCAACAGCGTCTGCACCAAGCTTCATTTCGCCAGGCCGTCATGTTCGCGTACGACGGCCGATGTGCACTTTCCGGGTTGCCAGAAGCACTCCTGCTCGACGCGGCTCACATCGTCTCCGACAAGCATGAAGTACTTGGTCAACCCGTCGTTCCCAACGGCATTCCGCTATCGAAGATCCACCATGCCGCCTTCGATGCGCACCTGATCGGCATCGACCCCGACTTTCGCATGCATGTTTCAGCGCGCCTTTTGGAGCAGCACGATGGACCGATGCTGGAAGCGATGAAGAGCCTGGATAGACAACTGATCCGACTGCCCGCACGCGATAAGGATCGACCGGACCGCGACCGTTTGGCCATGCGATTTGAGACGTTTCAAGCCAGAACATAAGGGAGGGAGGTCGTTACCGCGAAACTAATTGCCCCCGTCCGGTTGGACCAGTATGGACTGTGACGGGGCACATAACTTTCGGTGGGAAACGGGCACCTGGTCTGGACGACCAAGTGCCTGTTTGACTGCTGTTGCCTGGTAAACGTCAACTGTGAGGCAAAATCAAAAGAGCGGTGGCTGCCGCTCCACATGGGTGTCGCCTGAACGATCATCTATGGGACCAGGTCGGCTGAGCCGGTG
>JABBOE010000166.1 GCA_019351955.1 Pseudomonadota bacterium | reverse complement strand
GCTGGAACAAAACCCGCAGCGTGTGATGAGTTTCTTCCAGGACCGGCGCGTTCGCTACGCTGCTTAATACTTCACAGGGCCGGAGCAATAAGCTGAGATCAGGCTCGGCGCACGGCAATCAGAAACTGCCCCATCCGCGATGGAGCCTCCCAATCTCAGCGATACCCACCCGGTCTCGCCCTCTTCTTCTCCTGACCCTCTGATGGTTCGCCTCCAGACTGTCCATAGACAGACACAATGCCTTCCAATAGGCACCGCTGGTCCCGTAGCTTGAGCGTCACCGACATGCTCATCCACGGCACGATTCCGGCCGGCTGACCTTGCGATTGAACGCGCACGCAAGAGTCGAGTGGGCGGCCAGCACTTCAGAGGGGGCACTCCGGTACACGAGGGACTGCCAATCGCGGCGCTGCACTTAATCAGCCAAGTGCCCGAGCAGAAGAAATTCCATGAGCGCCTTCTGCACATGCAAGCGGTTCTCTGCCTCGTCCCACACCACGCTTTGCGGCCCGTCGATCACGGAAGCTTCCACCTCTTCACCCCGATGAGCTGGCAGGCAATGCATGAACACGGCGTTCGGATCAGCGCCGCGCATCATCGCCTGGCTCACCATGAAACCCTGAAATGCCTGTAGTCGCGCAGCGTTCTCGGCCTCATAGCCCATACTCGTCCAAACATCCGTCGTTACCAAATGCGCGCCGACGCAGGCCTCGGCCGGATCATCGAAGCAACGCAGATGGCTCTGTTCAATTGCGCTGACCGGATAGCTCGGCCGGTTCACGTCCACCCAGTAGCCCGCAGGGCCAGCGAAATGGACTGTGAAATCCAAGATGGCGGCCGCTTGCAGCCACGTGTAGAGCATGTTGTTGGCGTCTCCAACCCACGCTACGGTTTTCCCCTGAATGCTTCCTCGGTGCTCGATATAGGTGAACACGTCGGCAAGCACCTGGCAGGGGTGGAACTCATTGGTCAAACCATTGATGACGGGTACCCGCGAATACGCAGAGAATCGCTCGACGATGTCTTGGCCGTAGGTACGGATCATGACAAGGTCCACCATGCGCGAAAACACCTGCGCTGCGTCCTCGATGGGCTCTCCACGTCCGAGCTGTGAGTCGCGTGTGTTGACATAGATGGCTGCGCCACCGAGCTGGTGCATGCCAGCCTCAAAGCTCAGCCGCGTGCGCGTGGAGTGCTTCTCGAAAATCATTGCGAGGGTGCGGTCCACCAATGGCTGGTGGATTTCGTAACGCTTGAACTTCGCCTTGATCCGCGCAGTGCGCGAGAACAAATAGGCGTATTCGTCGGCCGTCAAATCGCTAAATTGAAGGTAGTGTCTTGGGCTTCTTGTCATTGACATCTGGCTCTCCCTAAGTTCGCCTCACCTCAGGCCGTTTGCGCTCCCGGAGCGAGAAAACGCTGCACGAGTGGGATGAGAAGAGCGAGCAATCGCTCCGCTTCTTCCATACGGAAGATCAACGGCGGGAGCAAGCGGATTACACGATCGTGCGTCACGTTAATCAGCAAACCTTCCTGCTGAGCTTGGCCAACGAGTGCGCCGCATGGCCTGTCGAGTTCAACGCCGATCATCAGTCCTGCGCCCCGCACTTCCACCACGCCGGCGAGCCCGCCGAGGCGCTCACGCAACTGCTGCTGCATCCAACCGCCGACCCGCTTGGCATTGTCCAGAAGCCCTTCCTCTTCGATGATGGCCAACGTCTCCAGTGCGGCACGACAAGCCAGCGGATTGCCACCAAAGGTCGTGCCGTGCTGGCCGGGCCCAAAAGTCGCGGCCGCGTCGCCATAAGCCAGCAAGGCCCCGATAGGCACGCCCGACGCAAGCCCCTTGGCGAGTGCAATAACGTCCGGCCGAACCTCGGCCCATTGATGAGCAAACCACTTGCCAGTGCGCCCGGTCCCGCATTGCACCTCATCAATCATCAATAACCAGCCACGCTCGTCGCACGCACTGCGCAGGAAACGCAAGTAATCAGCCCGCGCGGGATTGATGCCACCCTCGCCCTGAATGGCCTCGATAAACACGGCCGTGATATTCGGGTGGCGCGCTGCGACGTCTGCGATCGCTGCTTCGTCGTTGAGGGGAACGCGGACGAAACCCTCCACCAGCGGCTCAAATCCCTTTTGGACTTTAGGGTTTCCAGTTGCGGACAAAGTGGCCAAAGAACGTCCGTGAAATGCATCTTCGTATACAACGATTGCCGGGTTCTCGACACCGCGCTTGTGCCCCCACAGGCGAGCCAGCTTGATCGCCGCCTCGTTGGCTTCCAGACCCGAATTACAGAAAAACGCGCGGTCGGCCCCGGCCAGGCTGCAGAGCCGATCAGCCAATTGATCTTGCAAGGGAATTTCGTAGAGATTGGACGTGTGAATCAACTTGCCCACTTGATCGCGCAGAGCAGCGACCAAACGCGGATGCGCATGGCCCAGCGTGTTGACGGCAATACCGCTGAGGCCATCCAGATACCGCCTGCCCTCCGTGTCCCAGACCCACGCCCCGACACCATGCGTCAAGGCCAATGGAAGGCGGGCGTACGTGTTCATCAGATGACCGGGCATGAACGTCTCCAGGAGTCGAAAAAACAACAGCCTGCGACATCGCGTTTTCCATCGCAAGCGCAGGCTCCGCATGATTATAGGAAGGCAACATGCGAACCACTCCCGAATCATCTGTGCGTTGGGCCCGGCTCAGGACCCGAACCGCGCCCGGAAACGGGTTCGCATATCCTCATTTTTGCTGCGCCGCACCAAATTTGCTACAATCGGGGCATCGTTTTAGTCGACGCGACGCGCCTTCCATGAAACCTACTGCTCCGATGATGTCGGTTAAGCCCCGCGAAATTTTCATCATGGGCATCACCCGTGAAGGCAAGACATTCCGCCCCAGCGATTGGGCGGATCGCTTGGCCGGACTCATGACGCAGTTCCGCCATCCCGACTGCCCGGCACGCGAGCCTCATCTGGGTTATTCCCCCTTTTGTCTGCCCACCACGCTTGGTGGCGTTCGCTGCGTCGTGGTAAGTGAGACCCTGCGCGAAATCGAGCCGATGGCCTTCGATTTTTTGATGGGTTTCGCTCGTGACAACAATCTGCAAGTCGAGCAAGCTTGTCTGCTGGACAGCACCCTGGAGCAACTGCCCGCGGCGTCCGGCTTGGCGATTGCAGCGTAGTCATAGCCGAGGTTGCGGCGGCACCACGACTCTTTCAGGGATTTCAAATTTGGCGAAGACCGCTTCCCGCCGTCGCTCCATCTTGTCTGAAAAAATGCCCCCGGTGTGCACCGGGGGCATTTTTTACTTGAGGCGCTGCTGGACTCGCGAAGCGTACGGCCCCCGCGCTACTTATTTGGGGCACCCGGTCTCAGGCAGCCATGCCTTTGAGCGCAGCATTCAGGCGGCTCTTGTCACGCGCAGCCTTGTTGGGATGAAACAGGCCCTTGCGTGCAATAGAGTCAAGTACCGGCACAGCCGCTTTGTATGCCTCCACGGCCTTGCCTTTATCTCCGGCTGCAATTGCCTTGCGCACGGATTTGATTGCCGTACGGAAACGTGAACGCATCGCCGAATTGGCCGCGTTCAGCTTGATGTCCTGACGCGCGCGCTTGCGCCCGGAGGGCGTGCGGGCGCTTTTCTTTTTCGCTTGCGCGGATGTCGCCATGAGTATTGACCTCGAAATCGTATGGAAAACATGACATTATAACCAGGCCTGGCACGTTCTCAAATCCGCCGCGGCCGCCTGCCTATAATCGCCGCCGTGAATCTCCTCAAGGCCGCCTACACCGTCTCACTGCTGACCCTCGTCTCTCGCATCACCGGCCTGCTGCGCGAGGTCCTTATCGCACGGTATTTCGGGGCCAGCGCCTGGACAGATGCCTTCAACGTCGCCTTTCGCCTGCCCAACCTGCTGCGCAGACTCTTTGCAGAGGGGGCATTCTCGCAAGCTTTCATTCCCATCCTCGCCCAGTCGCGCGAACACGACAGCCCTGAGGCCAATCGCAAGCTGGTGGACGATGTGGCCACAGCGCTTGCCTGGATCCTCGCTGCAGTAAGCGTTATAGGAGTGCTGCTGGCACCGATCTTGATCTTCCTCACCGCCTCGGGCCTCCACCCGGCTGCGTTTGACGCCGCCGTATGGATGACCCGCTTGATGTTCCCCTACGCTGGATTGATCTCGTTGGTGGCGCTATCGGCCGGAATCCTCAACACGTGGAAGCATTTCACGATCCCTTCGCTCACACCCGCGCTCCTGAATCTGTCGGTCATCGTTGCGGCTATCGCGTTGCACCGGGTAATGCATCCTCCCGTTTACGCGCTGGCCGTTGGGGTCATCGTCGGAGGGGTCCTGCAACTCGCCCTGCAATGGCCTGCTCTCAGACGTTACGCCGTCATGCCACGGATCCACATGAATGCGCTCGCAGCTTGGCGTTCTCCCGGGGTGAGCAGGGTCGTCAGGCAGATGCTGCCAGCCAGCATGGCTGTCTCTGTGGCGCAGGTATCGCTCGTCATCAACACCCAAATCGCCTCACACCTGCAACCGGGCAGCGTATCCTGGCTCGCCTATGCTGACCGACTCATGGAATTTCCCACTGCACTTCTTGGCGTCGCACTGGGTTCGGTACTTCTGCCCAGCCTTTCACGGGCCCACGCCGCGGGCGATCCTGAGCGCTACAGCAAGCTTCTGGACTGGGGCCTCCGCCTGACCTTGCTCCTGGCTCTCCCCAGCGCCGTTGCCCTGGGTGTCTTCGCCAAGCCCCTGATTGCGATCCTCTTCAATTACGGACACTTCAATGCGTTTGACCTTGACCAAACGACGACTGCGCTACGTGCCTATGGACTTGGACTGATGGGCTTGGTGGGTGTGAAAATTCTTGCACCCGGCTTCTATGCCAAGCGAGACGTGCGCACGCCCGTCAAACTGGCCATCATCGTTCTTATCGCTACGCAGGCGATGAACGCGCTGTTCGTACCCTGGCTCGCCCATGCAGGGCTAGCTCTAGCCATTTCCTGCGGTGCGTTGCTCAATGCCGCGCTGTTGCTGCGCGGCCTCCGCCGTCGCGGCAGCTACCGTCCCGAACCGGGCTGGGCGATGTTTGCTGGAAAGGTCTTGTTGGCACTGCTTCCGCTGGCTCTGATCCTCTTCTGGGGTGCCGAGCATTTCCCCTGGGCACATTGGAGCGGCAGCGCTGGGCACTGGAAGCGGCTGGGAGCGGCATTTGGCTTGATGGCTGCCGCCGCAACTGCGTATTTCTTGGCGCTGGCCCTTCTGGGCATTCGGCCCAGCCAATTCCGGCATCGCGAGTAACGCCGGAGCGAAATGCCGCCCATTGGCAACGCTGCGCGCAGGACGCGCACAATGCACATGAGCATTTCATCTTGCAAGAGACGGAGACGATGATGTCACTGAACAGCGAGCAAAAGCACGCAATCGAACTTGCCCTGCGCCAACGCCGAGCGGCAGTGCTGGAAGAGCTGCGCAGCGAAACCCACGCCGAAGATGGCACGATGCGCCTGCCCACCCACGGCGGGGAAGCCGACGACGACGTGACCTCAGCAACAGACGCGGTGGATATGGCGCAAACCCTGCGTGACGCCTCGGAGCTTGAGCGTATCGACGCGGCGCTGGCTCGTTTGCCGAGTGCGCAGTTTGGCGTGTGCGTTGACTGCCGCGAAGACATTGGAGTCGACCGCCTGCAGGCTGAACCGACTGCGGTGCGGTGCACGCCTTGCCAGACTCGCTACGAGAAGAGCCACGCCTCAGTCTGATCAGAGCTTTTGCTTGGCATCTTCCCCGTCCTCAGGGGCGCGGCTTGTCGGGCACCGAGTCAATCTGGCATCAACTGACGCTGACTGCAGATTCACCCGCAACACGCGGGCGGATCACGCCAATGCGTGAGCATTGTTCGCCGGCCGCCTGGAGCTTTTTCAATGCCTCGTCGACCCGCTCATGGCCACCACCAACACGTAGCCGATACCGCAATTGAAGGTCCGCAGCATCTCATCTTCAGGTATGTTTCCTTCACGCTGAAGCCACTTGAACACCTCAGGTCTGGCCCAGGCGTCGCGCTGCAACGCGCAATGCAGATTCGCCGGCAGGACCCGAGGAATGTTCTCCACTAAGCCGCCACCCGTGATGTGCGCCATGGCATTGACCTCAACCGTCTGCAAGAGCGCCAGCACCGATTTGCAATAGATCCGCGTTGGAGCCATCACTGCATCACGGAACGGCCGCCCGTCGAGTTCCTCGGGCAACTGGCCGGCCGCACGCTCAATGACTTTGTGTACCAGCGAATAGCCGTTTGAATGGATGCCGCTCGAAGCCAGGCCAAGCACGACGTCGCCGGCGCGCACGGTAGCGCCCGATACGAGCCGGCTTTTTTCCGCAGCGCCCACGCAAAAACCCGCCAGGTCATACTCCCCTGGCGGATACATGCCGGGCATTTCGGCCGTCTCGCCGCCGATCAAGGCGCAACCCGCCAGTTCGCATCCACGCGCGATACCGCCAACCACCTGCGCAGCCACATCCACCGCCAGCTTGCCGCACGCGAAATAGTCGAGAAAGAAAAGCGGCTCGGCGCCCTGCACAAGCACATCATTGACGCTCATGGCCACCAGATCGATGCCGACCGTGTCATGGCGGGCCCACTTGAATGCCAAGCGCAACTTCGTGCCTACACCATCGGTGCCGGACACGAGCACGGGCTCGCGGTACCGTTTGGGCACCTCGAACAAGGCGCCAAAGCCTCCAATGCCGGCCAGGACACCTTCGCGCATCGTACGGGCGGCCAGCGGCTTGATGGCATCAACCAAGGCATCTCCGGCATGTATCCGCCAGGGGAGTATGACCTGGCGGG
>JABBOE010000165.1 GCA_019351955.1 Pseudomonadota bacterium | reverse complement strand
CTGGACGCGAACCCCGTGCCCATGATGTGGGTCGACGACGGCTCGCCGCAGGGGTTGCTGCGCGGGCATGTGGCGCGAGCCAACCCCGTCTGGCGCGATACCGCGAAGGGCAGCGAGGTGCTGGCGATCTTTCACGGCCCGGACGCCTATATCAGCCCGTCCTGGTATGCAACCAAGCGCGAGACTGGGCGTGTCGTGCCGACCTGGAATTACGTGGTTGTGCAGGCACGAGGGCCGTTGCGTGTGATCGACGATGCATCCTGGCTGCGCGAATTGGTCACGGCGCTCACCGGTGTGCACGAACGCGTTCGACCTCAGCCGTGGGCCGTCGACGACGCGCCGGCCGATTACATCGACGCGATGCTCAAGGCCATCGTGGGCATCGAGATTGCGCCCACGAGCCTTCAGGGCAAATGGAAAGTCAGCCAAAACCAGCCGGAGCGCAACCGCCAGGGGGCTGCGCAGGGCGTGGCCGGCGAGGGGCACGCCGAACTCGCAACATGGATGATGGGGCCGGACGGGCCGACTGGCCTCTAGCCGGCGGCGGCATCACGCCTCAGGGGTGTGGCGCGTGAGCGTCCGTGAGTGTCTGCAAGAAGGCGATGATGTCGCGCATGTCTTGCGCGCTCATGGGTGGCTGGGCGCCTGGGGGGCGATCAAAGGGCGGATCCGTATGGTCGACATTGGCGCGGTACGCGGCTGGCAGGTCGTCATCGACGAGGATCATCCCCGTGGGGCCATGCGGATAGACCTTTTGGGGCGCAGTGCTGCGAAAGTTGTAGAAGGCCAGGACTTGCTGCAGCGAGTGATAGATACCGTTGTGGAAGAACGCATGGCGCGTTGCCACATTGCGCAACGTGGGCGTCAGAAACATGCCGCAGTACGCGGTCTGGCCCTTCAGGTCGCTGCGGTAGGGGCCACAAAGACCAAGATCAAAATGGCGGGGGTCGCGATTCACGGGAATGGATGGATTGCGCGGCACGCCGAGCGCTTCGTATTGTGTGTCCGTGAACAGCGGCGGCAGGCCATCGGAGGTGGGTTGGTCGAGGTGGCAAGCGGCGCAGTTGCCGCGCTTGGGATCGTTGAAGGCTAGGTATCCGCGCAGTTCGGCCGGGGTGAAGCGCGCCTTGCCCTGCACCCAGGCGTCAAATTTGCTTGTAAAAGGGTGGAAGCTGGAGTCCTCGATCTCATAGCGTGAAATGGCGAACAGGGCCTCCGAGATGAGGAGCTTCGGGTCTTGGAAAATGCTGGGGCCGAAGAGTTGCGTGAAGTCACGCGCGTAGGGTGAGTGCTGAAGTCGGGCCGCAACGGCGCTGACGCTTCCGGCATCCATCTCCACCGGATTGAACAAGGGGCCGCTGGCTTGCTGCTGAAGGGTGTTGGCGCGGCCGTCCCAGAAAAGCCCGCCTTGGGGAACTAGGTTTTGCGCTGCCTGCGCCGTGCTTTGCACGGTCTTCGTCGCGCGTGCAGCCTTGTTGGCGCTGACGGCCAGACGCTGAAGGCTGACAGCTTCATTTTCGGCGTTGTCGGGTCCGATGGAAAAATTCTGCTGCCGGTACAGGTATTCAAGCGACGGCACGGCGCGCACGCCGGCTGTGCGCATGGTGCCGCCGCCGAGCTGCACCGACAGATTGTTGGCCGGCGCATAGGCATGCGCCGGGTCGTGGCACGAGGCGCAGGACAGCTTGCCGGAGCCCGACAGGGCTGCGTCGACGAACAGCTTCTCGCCTAGATGCGCCACAGCGCTCAGGGGCTGTCGGGGCGGCAGCGCCAGGCGCACCGGATGGGGGTTGGCGCCGTGCGCGAGAAGCCAGCTCGCACGCGGGTGCGCAAGCCATTGCCGAAAGGCGATGGGCGAGGTGCTTGCCGTGTACCCGGCCCACGCCAGAACGGCGCTGCCCAGAACCGCGGCCACGGTCCACCATGCCGGCCTTGCCATCAGCTTGACCTCGGCGATGCACTGCCCTTGGGCGGGGCGCTCAAAACGGTCCCGTCATGCGGGTCGAGGTAGAGACGGGCATGCAGGCGCGCGCGCGGGTGACGCAAGGCCAAAGGCGCGTTGGCGCCATCGGCGGCCCGCGCAAAGTCGAACATGTCCATGATGCTGCCGGCAGCAGCATCAAAGGACCCGCCGCCCAGGCGTTGACCCTGCAGCCAGTTGTCCTCGATGAAGCGCACAACCGAGGCCTGTGAGATGGGCACGTGGCTGACATCGTTTGATTTGGCCCAGGGCGAGATGACGAGGAAGGGAATGCGTGTTCCAGGCCCGCAGCGCCCGTTCACGGGGGCCCCCTGCACGCCCTGGAACGGGGTGCCATGACCGCATCGACCCGCGCCATCGAGCTGGTCGGCCTGGGAATCGGACGACGGGTTGGTGACCGGCGCGTAAGCGTGGTCGTACCAGCCGTCCGAGTCATCCCAGGTCACGATGACGGCAGTTTGAGCCCATCCGGCGTGCTGTTGCAGGAAGTTGACCACTTTTGTGATGAAAGCCTGCTCGTCCAGCGGGTCCGAATAGCCGGCGTGCCCGTCCTGATACGCCGGGGCTTTGAGGAAACTCACAGCCGGCTCATTGCGCGCCTCGACTGCGGTGAAGAAATCATTCAGGCCATATTCGTGATTGGCCGGGTCCCGCGTCTTCCCGTCAGCCTCATTGGTGTGGCCGATGGCTTGCACCGACGATGGCCGTGCGTGCGTGGGGTTTGCCGTGGAGGCGAAGTACTGAAACCAGTTGTGGTGCTGGATGTAATCGCGCACGTTGGCTCCCACCACCCGTGAGTAGGTGCTGCGCTTGCGGCCGGTGGTGCCGTTGGCATTGACCCGCTGCAGATCGAAGCCGCCCATGAAGCCGCCCCAGGAAATGCCGTGCGCATTGAGCAAGTCACCGATGTTCTTGCCCAGCATCATCACCTGGTCCCTGGGGTTGGAACACACATCGTGGCCGGGATCGACGTCATTGATCAGGGTGTGGCCGCCTTGACCGTCGTCGATGTAATACGAATAGCGGGTCAAGGCAAACGGCCCTTTCGTCGTGGCGAGGATCTGCATGCCATTGGTCTGCCCCGACACGACTTCCAGGGCCCCGGGTGTGGATGGGCCGTAGGTGTCGGTGTATGCGCGATCGCTCATGGCGAAATGCTGGGCGTAATTCCACAACGCGGTGACGGTATTGCCGTCGTAGTAGCCCATGACCTGGCCCTTCGTGCCGAATGCGCCGACGCCACCTGAGGTGGCCGCGCCGGTGTACTTGGGGAAGAGGTCGGCGCGCCCGGCGTCGTACGCCTGTTGTTCGGCGGTATAGGCATGGTTCTGGTCGGCCGTGGCAGCCTGGGTGCGGTCCATCCGGAATGGGTTGGCGGCGTCCGCGCCGTTGGCCGCATTCGCAAAATTCGGGTTGTCCCGCAAAAGGGTGCCGCTCAGGCCGTCAACCCCCGACGTGCCGGGGCGAGCATGGAATGCCGGCTCACCCTTCGGGTTCGCGGCCTTCGGGTAGGTGGCAAAGTAGTGGTCAAAGGAGACGTTCTCGTTGTAGATCACCACCAGGTGCCGGATCGGAGTGGCCGTCTGCAACGCCGCGGGGCGGCGTTGCCCGGGCGCATTGCGGTTGGCTGCCGGCGCAGCCGCGAAGGTGGGCATGACGCAGACGCTGAGGACCATCGCAACCAGCGCCAAGGTCACCGGGGCTGCAACTCGCGATCTGTGGGGCATGGCGAAGTGTTCTATTTTCGAGTCGACGGGGAACGGAGGGACGCTCAGCAGGCCCCCGGCGAAGCCTGGCCAAGGGTGCGACGGGGTCGGATGAGGCGCATTGTCCCCAGGTTTCGTGAAACTGGTGTGACGCCCGCCGCGCACGTGCACGCCATTGCAGGCAGCCATATTGCATGCGAGAAGACACGCCCTCAGCGGTCGATCTCAGCTGCATGCGCCGAAGAGGCTCATGCCATCGGCGTCAGACCGGAGCCTTGGTCCCCATCGGGCCTGTGGCGAGCGACGTCTTGATCGCCACAGGCCCGATGGCCGTGGCGGGTACGAGGCCTGCGCGGGCTCACAAAGCAAGGTTTGCGCTGCGGCGCGCATGGGTCGCCGTGCGACCCCACGGCGGCCTTTTCCGTCGTGCCTGGGCGCCCGGTCACCCGCCGCCCAGCAGCGCATCCTCCGCCAAGGCCAGGGCCTCGGGTGGCCCGGAGAGCACCAGCGTATCGCCCGCCGAAAGGACCAATTCGGGCTCGGGCTGCAGCACATGACCATCGGCGCGGTGCACCTTGGCGATCTGAGCGCCGTGCAGGTTCAGTGCCTCGAGCCTGCAGCCCACCGCCAGCGCGCCCGGTGGCAGCGTGATCGGCTTCAGCCGCGTCTTCTCGCGCAGCTCAAGGCTGGATCCAGGGTCGTCGATGCCATGGAAATAGTCGCGCAGCAGGCTGTAGCGCTCAGCGCGCGCTGCGCGCAGACGCGTCAAGACGCGCTGCAGCGGCACGCCCGCCACGGCCATTGTTTGCGAGGCCAGCATCAACGCGCCCTCCAGCACTTCGGGGACCACTTCAGTGGCGCCAGCGGCGCGCAGCTCGTCCAGTGGCGCGTCATCGCGGGTGCGCACGATCACGGGCAACTGCGGCGCATGCGCGCGCACCAGTTGCAGCACGCGCAGCGCCGAGCGCTTGTCGACATAGGTGATGGCCATGGCGCTGGCGCGCGTGAGCCCCGCTGCTTGCAGGCTCGACAGGCGGGAGGCGTCGCCGTACACGACGCTGCGGCCACTGGCGCGCGTCTTGGACACGCGGTCGGGATCAAGGTCCAGCGCGACATAGGCAATGCCTTCGTCGTGCAGCAGCTGCCCGAGGTTCTGGCCGCAACGCCCGTAGCCGCAAATGATGACATGGCGCTGGATCTTGATGGTCTGGCGCGCAATGTCGGTGAGGTGCAACGATGCGAGCATCCACTCGCTTGCCACGAACTTGAGCACGATGGCGTCGATATGCTGGGCCAGGAAGGGTGCGGCCAGCATGGACAGCACCACCGCAGCCAGCACGGAGCTCAACAGCTCAGGCGGCAACAGGTGATGCGCGGCGGCCAGGTTAAGCAGCACGATCCCGAATTCCCCTGCGGGAGCTAGCCACAACGCGGTGCGCAACGCAAGGCCTGGCGGGGTGCCGAGAAGGCGCTCGGCGCCAAGCACGATTGCCGCCTTGACGAGCACGGGAAGCGTGGCGAGCAACAGCACAACCCACCATTGCGCCACAACGAGGCGCCAGTCCAGAAGCATGCCGATGGTGATGAAAAACAGACCCAGGAGCACATCCCGGAATGGCCTGATGTCGGCCTCCACCTGGTGGCGGAATTCAGTCTCGGCGATGAGCATGCCGGCGAGAAATGCCCCCAGCGCAAGCGACAGCCCTGCAAGTTGAGTCAGCCAGGCCAGGCCCAACGTGATGAGCAGCAGGTTGAGCATGAACAGTTCGTCCGAGCGGCGTCGCACCACCAGTCGCAGCCAGGGCCGCAGCACGCGTCCGCCGGCGAGCAGGATCACGGCCAACACCACCGCAGCCTTCAGCGCTGCCCAAGCCAGAGTCATGACAAGCTGGCGCCCCGGTGAGGCCAGCGCCGGAATGAGCACCAACAGCGGAACCACGGCCAGGTCCTGGAACAGCAACACTCCCATGATGTGACGGCCGTGCTCGGACTCCAGCTCAAGCCGGTCGGCCAGGAGTTTGACCAGGATGGCAGTCGATGACATCGCAAAGACCCCGCCGAGGACCAAGCCGTAGGCCTCGGGCCGACTCCAGCCCCTTGGCCACATCCAGCCCAGGACCACGCTGGCCGCAAGTACGATCAGGATCGTGGCGGCGACTTGCGCAGCGCCCAATCCGAAGACCAGTGTGCGCATGGCCTTGATTTTGGGCAGACTGAACTCCAGCCCGATGGAGAACATCAGGAACACCACGCCGAACTCGGCAAGATGCTGCGCCGTGGACGGATCGCCGGCCAGAGCCAGGGCATTGGGTCCGATCACCACCCCCACAGCCAGATAGCCCAGCATGGCTGGGAGCTGAAGGAAGCGAAACAGCGCAACGCCAAGCACGGCGGCGATGAGATACAGCAGGGTGATTTCGAGTCCGGTCATGCGTGCAGGTGAAGGCCGCGCAGCGGGGCCGCACCATGCGGGACGTGCAACACGCGGTCACCCCAGCATAAAGCATGCCCGCGCCTGCCTGCCTGCGCGCGCGGCAGTGCGCAGCAAAATCCAGGTGTTAGCCGCTAAGCTCGCATCAAGGCAGGCGGCTCGCCATCACGATCGTGCGCCAGCCGTTGTACTGTTGCCACACCACGGTCACGCTGCCCACGCTGTCCACGGCCAAGGCCGGCAGGCTGGCCTGGATGGTTTGGCGCGGGTCCGAGAGCTCCACCGGATCGGACCAGCGCGTGGCTTCCGGGTCGAGGCGCGCGGCTTGAACCTGCATGCCGCGCGCGCTGTCCTGGTACCACGCACAGGTGACGTTTCCAGCTGGGTCGACAGCCAATACGGGGTTGCCGGCGCTGGCCATACGCGGATTGTCGATGCGCTGCGCAGCGCTCCAGTGTCGCGTGGCGCCATGCATGCGACTGCCCAGGATGGCGTCACGCCCTTGCGCATCGGCCTGTTCCCAGGCGAGCGTGATGTTGCCAGCTGCATCGACCACCAGTGCGGGAGCAAGGGCGGCGCCGGGAAAGGCGCCACTGGCCATCACAACGGCCGGGTGTTCATGGCGCATGAAGGCGTCAAGCCGGGTCGCCGCGATGCGCCTGGCGCGGCCGATCCCCTGGACCCAGGCCAGGGCCGCGCCGCCGCGGGGATCCGTGGCCAGTGCCGGGTGCAGGGCGCGCACCCCAGCGGGGCTGACGCGCCGCGGTGCACGCCAGCTTGCGGTTGGGCTGCGCAGTGTAGA
>JABBOE010000164.1 GCA_019351955.1 Pseudomonadota bacterium | reverse complement strand
GACCAACGCCTACACCGAATCGGCCAATAGCCTAGCGCGCGTCATGAACCGCATGGGTCGCGGTTACAGCTTCGACGTGATCCGCGCACGGATGTTGTATGACCCCAAGGCGCGCAAGGATGGCACGCAGGTCCGGCAGAAGCCGGTCACCGACGCCCCCACGATCGGGTACATGCTGATGAAGAGCATGCCGGCCTCGAAGGCGCGCAATGTTCGCGAACTGGTCGAGTACGGCGCCTACCTTCCCACCTTGGAGCGGCTGGCGGACGAAGGTTATTTCGATTGAATCGACCGCGGCGGATGGTCGATCAGTCACTCACCAAGAGCGACGGTGAGACAAGTCGGCGGTCGAATCGCGCATCCGCTACTTGCGTACCGTACCGACCCTGTACCGCTGGATGGGATCCGCGAATTCGTCGGCACAGCACAAATTGCTTATAGTAAGTGCCGGCGGTAGAGCGATATCGTCGGATTTCGCAAGACAACCAAAGGGGAAGAATGATGGTTTATTGCTACGGCTGTGGAAAGGAAATTCACGAGAGTGCGGTGACGTGCCCGGCCTGCGGAGCCGCGCAGAAAGGCAATGCTGGAACCGGCCTCAAGTATCAAAGTTACACTCAAGTGCCCTGGTATCGAAAAAACTGGTTCGCAATTCTCTGCTTTTTCATTTTTATGCCCGGCCTATTCCTGATCTTACTGACTGGAACAGTGTATTACGAAAGAAATGGGCAACTCCAGAAATATTCGATAACTGCAAAAATATTTCTTTTGCTCTACTCGCTCTTGGCAACCATCGGCTTTGCTAATGTCATAACTAATGGAAACCACACCGCATCTGCACCACTGACCCAAGCCACTACGACGCCTTCGCCCCGCATGCAAAGCCCGAGCAACATCGGAACAGCAGCCACAACGGTTGTTAACGAGCAGGCGAACATTACTGCTTCCACGCTGCCGCCAGATATTGAAAGTAGAACGGTTGTCACTCAGGACGGGAAAAATCCTTTGGATCAACTTGGGCTTGGTGCAGGCTCTACTCCGAAGGTCGTCTTTGGGAAGTTCGTTGCCGGTTTTGAGAAGGCGAACCCCGGAAAAGCGGTCATCAAGCAGAATGGACAAGCCTTCATCGTGAAGGACGATGACACAACCATCCTATTTGAGACTCAAGGATCTGATCAAATCGTTTTGGAAAAGATGCGAATCAGTGGCAACGAGGTGGAAGAGAGTGCCGTTCCAAGCATGTTCTCCTTGATGGTGCTGAATATGGGTGCAGATCAGAGGACAGCGGCTAGCGCGCCGCCGCATGATGTAGAAGTGCTACTGAAATCAGAGGGCTTATGGAATGACAAGTGTCGTGACGGAAGCGGCGATAATTCTGCGACGCAAAAGGCATGCGATCAACGCGACATAATGTTCAAACAGATAAACGCAAAGGGCTGGTGCTGGGGGCCGGATGACAAACCAGAATCAGACAAAAGCTGGCAAGCCTGTGCAAAACCGGCTCTGTAAGGCTAATAGGGGCAACAAAAGCTTGGCGGATCAAACGCTACAGGCGTGTGAAAAACTCTGCGATTGAGGATTTAGTCAATGTACTCAACGAAAAATATTTCGATCTTGGCCGTTATAATGCTCACTTCCAGCTCGTTCACTTTGTGCATGGCCCAAACAACGCCCGCTGAAGCGTCTGACAGCATGGTTTTAGTGAAACCCAGATCTAGCAACTATAACTCAGGTAACCCTGCGGACGCTGCTATTGATAAGTTCATGAACAGGTTGACGGGAAAGACCAAAAAGCAGGAATTGCAAAAGTACGCGTGGGATGACAGGGTTAAAGATATCAAGCAAATATTAAGTGAGTTTTCCATCTCACAAACGAGCAATGGTTACTACCCTGGTTGGCAAGGTGACTACACCAACTGTGTATACACACAAATAGACAAACTGGGTCCACGCAACATAAACTGGAATCTTGGAAGCGGAGAGTATGGCCTGTCGCCAGACGAAGCAAATACGCTCCCTCCGACTCATGTCGTAAGCGAATGTTTGACTAACGTCAAGGCAAAATATGAAAAAAAAGAAAATGAGCGTGCCAATGAGCAAATGCAGAGAGATAAGGCAGCTAGCTGCGAGGCCTCCCCGGATGGTCAGCTCGCCCAATTGTCGGCTGAAATCGTACACGCTCGCAATGTAGTAGAACTCGCCCAAACAAACCTCGACCAAGACAAAAAAGTCGAAGCCGTAAGTGGGGTTGTTGACCTAGAGACAAGGCATAAAATGGGTGAAATAGTTGTATATGGACAACAGGCAATAAGAAATGATTTCCTAAAATATCGTCAGCTAGGTGGCAAAGCCACGAGCTCAGCTGACGTGGTTCGTCTAAACGACCCCTGTAAAGCGCTGCGTCAGTAGCCCTGGAGGGTCGGTAAAAATTACCCGCCCAACTATTCTGTAAGAGACCGTCAACGCCACGGGCTTGATGCTGTTGCCCTGAGCTACCGGACCGATGCCGGTCATCATGTTGTCCTCTCGCTTCGTGCTGATAAATGCCTCTGTACCATTGCGCTACAACGCTTTGATGGCTTTCACAGCAACCCGTTGAACGCGAGGACGGGAGGTGTGGTGACGTGAGTGCTGGCGTGGGTTTCCGCAGATTTCCGGTTGAGGATCGACGCTAACTAGGTCTGCTGAACGAGGGGCTAGCGATGATCTCCAAGTGTGGAAGGCACTTCCGCCAAGTCCCACATGGCGCGGGTGACATCACTTGCCTGCCACTGAAGGCACTTCCCACACTGGGCATGGCAGGATTGGCGTCGCGGTCAAATTACAATCCTACAGTGAAATCCTGATACCCTTTTTTTTCTGGTGGCTTTCAGTATTTCCGAGGGGTGTGCCATGGGTTTGTCGAGTCGCCTGGTGCTTTTCTCCGAAGTGCATGGCACGGTGTTGAATCACGGCAAACCGGTGCAGGGCGCGGAGTTGGTGCAGGAAGTGATCTGGTCGGACAACAAGAATGACGTGCCGCCGAAGCAGGTCAGCAGCGATGCAGCCGGTCGATTCTTCTTTCCGGTGGTGGAGCACAGCGCCGGCGTGACCCGGATGATTCCGCACCAGCCGGTGATCCTGCAGAAGATCATGATCCGTTACGAAGGCGTCGAGTACACGGCTTGGCGACACACCAAGAACACCTACGACGCAGATTCCGAGCTCGACGGCAAGCCGCTGAACCTGGAATGCGAGCTCTCGCGCGAACCCGATTTTGAAGGAACACATTACGGGATCTGCAAGGCCATCTGACCCTGCAGCCTGCACACGTCATCCGGATGCCAGGGAGAAGCCAGCGATGTCAACTGAATTGTCGCCGGCCCGGGCCGCTGAAATGGCCGACAGCGCCTATGCGTTGCGGTTGTCCAGCGAGATGCTCGATGCGGCGATTGCCGCGCCGACCGCCCGCGACGCCTTCGACCTGGTTCATGGCACGCGACTGACCGGGGGCACCGGGCTGGGTAACTCGATCGTCCAGCAGAGAACCGGCTTCGGCTACGTTGCCCGGGGCAGGAACAACCGCCAGGGTGAATGCCTGATCTCGGTGCGCGGCACGTTCAAAACCAGTGCCTGCGACTGGCTCACCAATCTGCGCATGGCCGGCGTCAGCGGGCCCAGCGGTTTCACCGTGCATGCCGGGTTCTGGGCTGCTGCGCAGACCTTGCTGCCGCAGATTCGGCAGGCGATCAGGGCACAAGGCGACCTGTCCACGATTCACGTGGTCGGCCACAGCCTGGGTGGGGCCATCGCGACCCTGCTCGCCGACAGTCTCGGCGACACCGGTTGCAAGTTGCAGCTGTACACGTTCGGTGCACCTCGTGCCGGGGTCAGCCTGCATGCCCAGTACCTCACCAGTCGGCTCGGCGTCGCGAACATCCATCGCGTCTATCACGACACGGATCCCGTTCCGATGGTGCCGGTTTTTCCCTATAGCCACGTGCCGTGGCACGAGAATGCCTATCGCTTGAAGGGGCCGGGCACGGTGGTGTGTCTGGATGCGCACATGATGCCGCAGTACCGCCGATCGGTCGGCGATTGCGGCTGGCGATCGCTGCCGGTACTGCAATCGGGACCGGGCAGCTTCGAACAGGCCGAGGCGTGGCTGAGGACTGCCGCCGATGCCGGTGGTACATCCATCATGCTGTCGGCGACGGCGCTGCGCTGGATGCTTTCCGCGCTGGGCTGGATCCTGAAACAGCTTGGGTACGTCGCCGGTCTCGCCGTCCTGGGCGGTGCCACGATCATCGATTCGCTGGCCCAGTTGCTCTATTCCGGTGTGCTGCAATCGGTACGGCTGGCCATGATGATACGAAACCGGATCGGAGCAATCATGCGTTTCCCGGGACGTACCGTGGCCACCACCACGAACATCACGGTCAGTTTCGTCGAATACGTGCTGGGCATGCTGTTCCGCTTCGTCTCCAACGTGGCGACGCGGGCGGTGGACGCGATCGGTCGCTGACCTGGTCGCCCGCCTGACTCGCGCTCGGGCCGGTGGCAGTCGGAGTCGATGGCGGAAATCTGTTCCACGCCCGGTGCAGGCGCGAGCCCGGGGCACCGGTCACATGAGACCGCGGCGGCAAGCTCCTGCTGCGCGCACCCCGCTCATCAGGCAAGCTGTCGACCTGGCGTGGCGCAAGGGGAGGCGGGTATGGGCAAGGGCAGGCTGGAAGCATTCAGCGACGGGGTCATCGCGATCATCATCACCATCATGGTGCTGGAACTCAGAGTGCCGGAAGGCCATACGCTCGATGCCCTGCTGCCGCTCGCGCCGGTACTGCTCAGCTACATCCTGAGCTTCGTCTATGTCGGCATCTACTGGAACAATCATCACCACATGCTGGCCTCCAGCCGCCGGGTTTCCGGGCTGGCGCTATGGGCCAACCTGCACCTGCTGTTCTGGCTGTCGCTGTTCCCGTTCGTGACCGCATGGATGGGCGAAAATCATTTTTCCGCCACGCCCACCGCGGTCTATGGCGTGGTGTTGCTGATGGCGGCGGTCGCCTACTGGATATTGCAGCAGACCCTGATCGCGGCGGACGGCGTCGACTCCACTTTGGGTCGAGCGATTGGTGCGGACTGGAAAGGCAAGCTGTCGCCGCCGTTTTACCTGACAGGCATTCTGCTGACCTGCTGGCGGCCCTGGGCCGGGCAGGCGATCTATGCATTGATCGCCTTGCTGTGGCTGATTCCCGACCGACGCATCGAGGGTGCCATCGGGGGCTGAGTGGTCAGCATGGGGCGTGCCTCCGGCAATCCGGAGGTGGCCCGACAGCCGCAGCGTTGTCGACGGCAGGGTGGCACTCGACTCGTGTCCATATGCGCCTGTTTTGGCCTTAATATCCGCTGTGACGGGGCGTCTGGCGATGCCGGGCAACGCTGACGGGTGGGACAGCAGTCATGGGGGTGTTGCATGAGCGTACGTCGTGGGGCGATATGGGCCATTGGGTCGATGCTGCTGGCATGGGTGGCGATGCCAGTGTCGGGTCGTGCAGGGGATGCTCCACGGGATGCGCACGCGCAAATGCGCGCCGCGATGGACTGGCTGGCGACGCCGTGGAGCGATGCGCAGGAGAAGGCGCTGCAGGCACACAGCCCGCCAAGGGATCAGAACGCCATTCTGCATCTGCCCGGCAGCACCCGGACCTACCGTCGTGCGCAGTTGGCCAAGACCATACCCGACTGGTGGCCGCAGGCTCATCCGCCGATGCCGACGATCGTGGCCAGGGGCCGCGGCAAGGGCCTGCCATGTGCCGAATGCCATGGGCCCCGGGGAACGGGGATCGCCCACACCGCAACCCTGACCGGACTGCCCGCAGGCTACATCGTCGAGCAGCTGCAGGCCTTTCGCGATGGCTCGCGCGTCAACGACGAGATGCACTTCGAGGCTTCCAACGTCAGCGAAGCCGATGTGCGCGAGGCGGCCGCCTATTTCTCGGGGCTGCACCTCACTTCCCGGCGGGCCCATGTGGTCCAGACAGCACGGGTGCCGAAGACACATGTCGAATCATGGATGCTTGTCCGCACCCGGGGTGGTGGCATGGAAGCGATCGGCGACCGGGTGATCGAGTTGCCACTCAATGCGGACCATGTGCGTCTGCGTGACGACCGGGCGCGCTTTGTAGCGTATGTGCCGCCGGGCAGCCTTGCGCGCGGTCGTTTGCTGGCGACCAGCGGCGCCGGCAAGGTGGCGGCATGCGTCTCGTGTCACGGCGCGGATCTGCGTGGAACAGCCAAGATCCCGCCACTGGCCGGACGCTCGCCGACCTATATCACCCGGCAACTGGTGCAGATCGCCCTGGGCAACCGGCAAGGGCTGGCGAACCAGCCGATGCAGCAGGAGATCTCGCGTCTCAGCCTGAGTGACATGATTTCGGTGGCGTCCTATGCCGCCTCACTCAAGCCCTGAATACGGGGCGGTCCCCGCAGGACGGCATGGGCGCCGCGATCGGATGCAGTGTCCGCCTGTCAGGCTCGCCGTGGCAGCTTCCAATCCGGCCGGATGAAGTGACAGGTGTAGCCGGTGGGGTGGTGCCGCAGGTAGTCCTGGTGCTCGGGCTCGGCCTCCCAGAACGCGCCGGCCGGTGCGAGTTCGGTCACCACCTTGCCTGGCCACAGGCCGGAGGCATCCACATCGGCGATGGTGTCCTCGGCCACGTCTCGCTGTTCCTGTGTGGTGTGGAAGATCGCCGAGCGGTAGCTGCTGCCGCGGTCGTTACCCTGGCGGTTCGGCGTGCTGGGGTCGTGGATCTGGAAAAAGAACTCCAGCAGGCGGCGATAGCTGATCTGGCGGGGGTCGAACACGATCTCGATCGCCTCGGCATGGCTGCCGTGGTTACGATAGGTGGCGTCCGCCACGTCACCACCGGAGTAACCGACGCGGGTGGAGAGC
>JABBOE010000163.1 GCA_019351955.1 Pseudomonadota bacterium | reverse complement strand
CCGGCACTGTCCCGTGTGGACGACCTGCCACCGGGTGTGGCACTGGCGCCGTGGGGTGCAAGCCAATCGCACAGCTCCGCAGGGGCGGGGGCGGTGCTGGATGCCGCCCCGCGCGGCGGAGCCTTCGACGCGATCAACCGCATGTTTGCGCGCGATGGCCTGGTTCTCGACCTTGCCGACGGTGTCTGCCTTGACGCGCCCGTCGTCATCATCACGCTGCACACCCACGCGGGCGCCGTGCATGTGCGCCATGCGTTGCGCCTGGGGCAGGGCGCCGCCGCGCAGGTCATCGAGGAGCACATCGACCTTGCGCGCGCCCCGGCGTATCTGGTAACCAGCGTGACCCGGGCGACACTGGAGCGTGGAGCGAAGCTGGCGCACGTGCGCTTGCAGGAAGACTGCGACGCCGCGATCCATGTTTCGCAGTTGCACGGGGCCCAAGGCGAAGACAGCTACCTCGACGCCCAGGCCTTGGTGCTGGGCGCGCGCCTGTCGCGCCAGGAGATTCACATCGAACACGAAGGGCCGGGTTGCAGCACCAATCTTCGCGGGCTCAGCATGCTGGCGGGCACGCAACATGGCGACGTACATGTGCATATTGACCATCGCCAGCCTCGCGGCACGAGCCGCACGCACGTGCGCGGCGTGTTTGACGACGCTGCGCACGGTGTGTTCACGGGCCGTGTGAATGTGCATGCCCGCGCGCAGAAGACCGATGCAGGCATGGTCAACCGCAACCTGTTGCTGTCGCCGCAGGCCGAAGCCGACACCCGTCCGCAACTGCAGATCGACGCCGACGACGTGCTGTGCAGTCATGGCGCTGCCGTAGGTCCGCTCGACGGCGAAGCCCTTTTCTATTTGCTCTCGCGGGGGATCGACCCGCAAGACGCGCGCACCTTGCTGGTGCAGGCCTTCATGGCGGAGGCTTTGCCCGACACCGGTTGGGAGCCGTTGCGCGCCCATGTGCAGGCGCAACTGGCGGCGCGCTGGAGCCTGGCGCCAGGCCTGGAAGGTTCAACATCATGAACGCACGCGAACAGGCCGCGGTGCCGCACGCCCTGCACGCGTTGAGGAGGCAATTTCCCATCTTGGCGCAGACCTTGCGTGGCAAGCCGCTGGTGTATCTGGACAGCGCGGCGTCGGCGCAAAAGCCCCTGGCGGTGCTTGACGCGATGCGCGCCTTCGAGCTTCACGACTACGCCAACGTGCACCGCGGCGTGCATGTTCTTGCGCAGCGAGCCACCGACGCGTTCGAGGCGGCCCGCGCCAAGGTTGCGGCGTTCTTGCACGCGAACTCGCCCAATGAAATCGTGTTCGTGCGCGGCGCCACCGAAGCGGTGAACCTGGTGGCGCAGAGTTTTCTGCGCCCGCGCTTGCGCGCCGGCGACGAGGTGCTGGTGACGGCCATGGAACATCATGCCAACATCGTGCCTTGGCAACTGGTGTGCGAACCCGTGGGCGCCACGTTACGCGTGCTGCCCATCAGCGACACGGGTACACTCGATCTTGATGCGTTGCCGGGCATGCTCGGACCGCGCACGCGGCTGCTCGCCGTGGCGCACGCGTCCAACGTGCTTGGCACCGTCAATGACGTGGCGCGCATCACCCGTCTGGCGCACGCGCATGGAGTGACGGTGCTGGTCGACGGCGCGCAGGCCGTGGCGCACCTGCCGGTCGATGTGCGGCTGCTCGGCTGCGATTTCTACGCGTTCTCCGGGCACAAGCTGTACGGGCCCACGGGCATCGGCGCGCTCTGGGGCCGCGCCGAGTTGCTGGCCGGCATGCCGCCGTATCAGGGCGGCGGCGACATGATCCGCAGCGTGAGCTTCGAGCGCAGCACGTATGCCGAAGCGCCCGCACGCTTCGAGGCCGGCACCCCCAACATCACCGGTGCGGTGGGTCTGGCAGCGGCGATCGACTTTGTGCAAAGCGTGGGATGGGATGCGATTGCCGCGCATGAGCAGGCGCTGCTTGAACTCGCGCAGGGCGAACTCGAGGCCATTCCCGGGATGCGCATCTATGGCACCACGCCGGGAAAGATCGGTGTAATCGCCTTTAACGTCGAAGGCATTCACGCGCATGATCTGGGCACCATCGTCGATGCGCTCGGCGTGGCCATCCGCGCCGGCCACCATTGCGCCATGCCTTTGATGCAACGCTACGGCGTTGCGGCCATGGCGCGCGCGTCGCTGGGTGTGTACAACACCGCAGACGAGGTGCATGCCCTGGCGCGCGCGGTGCGCAAGGCGCAGGCGATGTTTGCCGGCTGAGGGCTGAGCCATGGAAGATTCGACGTTTGACTCCGGCCCCGATCTGCGCGACCTCTACCAGGAGGTGATTTTCGACCACTACCGCAGGCCGCGGCATTTCGGCCATCTGGCGCATGCCAACCGCAGCGCCGAAGGCCACAATCCGTTGTGTGGCGATCGCATCGAACTCGATCTGCAGGTGGGCAGCGACGGCCGCATCGACGACGTGGCCTTCAGCGGCGAAGGCTGCGCCATTTCCACCGCATCGGCCTCGCTGCTGACCGAGGCGGTGAAAGGCCGCCGCGTCGAGGAGGCACTCGCCTTGTTCGCGCGCATGCACGGCGCCCTGGTCGGCGGCGATGTTGGCGCCGACGCGGCTTTGGGCAAGCTCGCCGTGCTCGAAGGCGTCAAGCAGTTTCCGGCGCGGGTGAAGTGCGCCATGCTGGCCTGGCACACCCTGCACAGCGCACTGACCCAGGCCGCGCAGGTGGTCACCACGGAAGACCCGTCTGAGCACGGGAGCTGAGCATGGACAAAGCTGTCGATTCCGGCACCACCACGTTGGAGCGCGACGTTCCCGCGACCTTGGTGCCGCTGGGGACCGCTGGGACCTTGCTCAAGGGGACCGAGGTGCGCATCACCCAGCGGCTGGGCAGCCACGTCACCGTCGTGTCCGGAGGCGGCATGTACCGCATCGACGGGCGCTATGCCGACGCGCTCGGGCTGGACGGCGCCCAGCAGCGGGAGGTTCCCGCGCCAAAAACGCGCGAGGAAGCCGAAAACGCGGTGCTGGAACAACTCGCCACCTGCTACGACCCGGAAATCCCGATCAATATTGTTGAGTTGGGCCTGATCTATCGCCTGGCCGTGCGGCCAGCCAACCCAGGTGGCGCCTCCTGGACCGTTGATATCGACATGACACTGACCGCACCCGGCTGCGGCATGGGATCCATCCTGACCGAAGAGGTGTACGACAAGATCATGCGCATTGCAGGCATCGACCAGGTCAATGTCGAACTCGTCTGGGATCCGCCGTGGAGCCTGGAGCGCATGAGCGAGGCCGCCCGGCTGCAGGCTGGGTTGTGGTAGCTGCGCGCCGGGGCTTGAATATCGGCCCGAGCATTTCCCTTCCTCGTAGGGTCGCCGTTGTCCATGATTGCATGCGCATGTCTGCCCCGCATTGCGGGCGCACGGCCCCGCGCGACCGCAACGGCGCGTTGGTGGTGCGCATCGACGCACATGCAGCGCAGCAAATCCCTCAACGGGATACGCCTGGAACGGGCGTGGCGGCGAGACCCAAACCTCCGCCCCTGCAACGGGGCAAGTCCAGGTCCTTGACCCGCGAAACCCTCACGACAACGCCATGCGTTTCGTGGCGGAAGAGTTCATTGCCCAATCACGGCAATATGTGCAGCAATGGTGCGTATTTCATCCCCGGCGGCTCGGCTACGGCCAAGGGACGTGCAGGCTGGTGGGTGGCACGATCGATCCCAAGGGCTGGTGCGAGAAATTCGAGTCTTGATCGCGTCGGGCCGGCTGGTCGACAACTCCCACACGCGAGAGGCAAGAAAGTTTGGGGCGCCCCGGCGTTTTTTGAGAGATCCCCAGACCTCCCGCGTTAGCGGCAGGTCTCCCCAGTTGGGATGAACGTGGCTTGGTCAGAACTTCACGCTCACCCGTGCATAGACCGAGCGACCGGGGCCGGGCACGGCGATGCCCCAAGGCAGGCCGTTGAGCGACATGGTCGTGCCTTGGCCGACATAGGCACCGCCGGTGGGCAGGTCGTAGAGCGTGTCCAGCAGGTTTTCGACCCCGAAGTCCACCCGCGCTTGCTTCCAGCCATAGCTGGCTCGCAGATTGAGCAGACCATAACCAGGCGTAGGGATCTCATTGCGCATGGTAGAAACCTGCGTCTTGGCGGCGACCAGTACCCACTCCAGCGCATTGTTCCAGCCGCCCAGTTGTTGGGTGAGCGACAAGCGGGTGTTCAGCGGCATGATGGCGTAGAGGTTGTCGCCCGTGATGGTGTTCTCCCCGCGGGTGTAATTCACCACGCCCTGCAGCCCGAGCTGGCCGATGGCGCTGGCACCAAGCGGCATTTTTCCGGAGAGGTTCAGCCCGTACAGCCGTGCGGTCTGGTTGACGTATTTGAGGATGACGAACTGGCTTTTGGTGAGCGTTTCCGCCGGGGCATTGGTGGCAGGGTTCCACTGCACCGCGTCGATGGAGTCGGCCACATGGGTGTAAAACGGCTGGGCGCTGAATTCCCAGGCGCGGTCAACGGCGTGCCAGTCGAATTTGGCGCTGAGCGTCGTGGCCTTCTCCGGCTTGAGGTTGGGGTTGCCGATGTAGCCGTTGCCGTCGCCGACAAAGTTGTTCATCACCGCCGCCATGCTCCAGGTACTCCAGGGATAGCGCTGGTAGAGGTTGGGCGAACGCTCGCTGTGGCCCAGGCCGAGTTCGATGTCCTGCGTGGGGCCGAGCGTCCAGCGCGACAGCACCGAGGCATCGACATTGGTGTCGGTGCGTGCGCGGCTGCTGGCGTTGAAGGCGTTGGCGTCGCGCAGTTGATTGTTCATCATCATGCCCACGCCGTTGCTGTTGGCGTAGCCATGCACCGGGCCGGCGTCGGTGCGCACTTGCTCGACGCGCAGGCCGCTGAGCACCTGCCATGGCGCCGCCAGTTGCTTTTGCCATTCCCCCCAGAGGCCGATGCGATCACGCTGGCCATCATGGACGTTGAGGAAGGCGTTGGGGGCCATCGAGCCGGTGCCTGAAGGCGCCCACCAATCTTCCACGCGGTAGCGCTGATAGTCCAGCCCGGTGCGCAGCACGTCCTGCGGCGACAGATCAAGGCTGGCCTTGAGCTTGGCACCGGTGGTGTGGCTCTGGGTGTACATCGGCATGCCGGGGGCGTTACCGTACATGTACTGCTTGTCGTCACCGAAGTTCATGAAGTGATCGACCGACTCGTGATAGATCCGTGCGTCCAGACTGCCCCAAGCGAAGTTGCGCAGCCAGTGCAAATTCACGCGCCTTTCGGTGTTGCCCAGCATGTCCATGCGCTGGTTGGGGTAGAGCTGATAGGGCACTTCCTGATAGCCCAGACCGAGTTCGAGCAACTGGTCGCTGCCCTTCCACGCCAACCCCAGGTTGTGATTGCGCACGTCGTAGGCCGTGGAGCCCACCACGTCGCGGCCCAGGCTCACGCCCGGACGTCCCGTGGCGGTGAAGGTCTTGAAGTTGCCGCCAGCGGAGTAGTCGGCGGCTTTGGTGATGGCGCCGTCGTAGTTGATGGAGAACGCCTGCGTGCCGTAGTAGGCGCCCAGCCCCAGATTGCGGGCCTTGCCGTTACTGGCGTAACCGCCGCTGACCTCACCGCCAGCGATGCTGGTCTGCCCCAGTGAGGCAAAGCGCGGCGGATTGGTCTTGACATCGATGGCCCCGCCGATGGCGTCTGCGCCTACCGACACCGGCACCACGCCTGGATAGACCGTGATCGACTCGATCTGGCTGGGCGATGCGTAGGAGAGAACCGGGTTCATGTGGTTTGGGCAACTGGCGATCAGCCCCATATCGTCGAGCTGGATATTGAGGTTGTCATCCGACAGACCGTTGAACTGCGGCAGGCCCGACACCCCGCCGGCGGCGTTGACCGACAGCCCCGGAATGCCCAGGAGCAGGCTGGCGGTGTCGTTGGTAGCGGCGCGGCGGGCGGTCAGATCGCTGTCGCGCAGCCAAGTGCTCCATGTCGGGCTGCTAGGCGTGCCGGTGACGGTGATGACGGGGAGCTGCTGTGCGGTTTGCGCAAATGCGGTGGCAGGAAATACGGCCAGCGCCAAGCATTGCATGGCAATTCGATGCATGATGCGTTTCTTCTCGGTCGAAGTCATGGTTTGCACACCGGGTCCGTTCGCGAGGCTTCATGCCGACGTTGGACGCATGGGTGCGGGATGTGGCGATGCGGGACACAAGCTTGAGCGTGCGTCGCGCAACACGACCCGGCCAGAAGCCGCGCTTGGACTGCGCGGGATCTGCCGGATGAACTTCAGACGCGAGAGGGCGGGGCCCGGCAAGGCGGCCGCAAGAGCGCGGACGATTGCCGTATCGGCCTCAATGTGCGCGCGCGAGGAGCGCGTTGGGCGTGGACGGGAGCCCACGTGCGCAGGACTGCGGGCGCAGGTCCTGCAGTCTGCAAACCTGCGTCGCTTAAAAGCGCTGCTCCGAACAGCGAGATGAAACGGAGTTTGGTGTGGTCAGGCAGGCCTGGCCCAGCGTTCGTACCCGCTTGCTGCGAGTGGCAAAAGGGCACCTCCACCCATTGGCTTTGCGCCGCGACCGCAGCTGGCGCTAGTGGCAACAACGTTGTCGAAAGGAAGGCCAGCCATGCCAATACCCAACCCGCACGCCAACGCCGTCGTTGCGCGACTGGGAACAGCCGTGGCGTGAAGGATCGTGGGTGCATCGGTTTGCGTCGAGAAGCCGTCGAGGATGGTCGCCCGCAATAGTACCGTTCGGCCGGGCCTTCGGCAGGAAATTCAACGACGCGCCGATCATGAACAGGTACGCGAAATGAACATGTGCGCGCACATTCCCGTTCCTCGCCCGGCCCGACGCGCGGCGTCGCATCGGCGAAGCCGTCCGGGCAGGAGGGGGTCAAGCGGGCGGTTTTCGCTGGTTGTTCCTCGCACAACTGGATAAACGAACGGGGTATCCCTTTAGCTCCACAGGAATCAAGTCCCTGCTTTTCACCGTTTTTCCACGA
>JABBOE010000162.1 GCA_019351955.1 Pseudomonadota bacterium | reverse complement strand
AACGGCCCAGCGCTGCGACTGGCCGCCGCTTGAAAATGAATAAATCAGGGCCGACGAAGTACGGGCCCCAGCACATTGCTGGGCCCTGGGGCCGATGTATTCCGACTGACCTGATCTTCGCGTCGCTCACGAGACCGTCTACACGGCGATCTGCGCCCACGCTTGGGGCGTGTTGCGCAGGCAGTTGATCGCCTGCCTGCGCCATGTGCCATAACAAGCGCCTGTTCGCGCGGCACTGACCGCCGAGGCCAGATTCCCAAGATGGCGAGCATCCATGCGTCCACCCAAGATTGAAGACCGCTTGATGCCTGGACATTGGGAAGGCGACCTCATCAAGGGCGTCAGCAGCAAGCCCGCCGTGGGTGTGCTGGTGAAGAACTCCAGCCGTCCGCTGTTGCTCGTCCAAATGCCCGACGCCTCGGCCCTGGCGGGATTCACGGCCATGCTGCAGTCCATCGTTGCGCCGCTGCGCCAGTACCTCCCCAAGGGAGCCGATCTGTCGGTCTGCTCTCAGACGGACTTGAATGCCATTGCTGACAGCCTTAATGGCAGCCCGCGCGCGGCTCATGATTTCCTCTCCCGGCTGGATGCCTTCGCACAGATGCTGGTCAATACGCACGAAACTCCCTTTCCATTCATTAACCAAGGGCGTTGCGCTTCTCGCTTGAAACCGGCGGGACCAAGAAAATATTAGGCGATTTTCATGCCGATGACCAGCGCTAGTCTTGTCCGACGAGGTGTGAGCCTGGGGACGGGATCACGATTCCAACGAGATGTGAGGCTGGAGGGCGCTGGGAGGGGCGGTTGAGCGGCTGATGGGCAGCGCGCCGATCATCCTGGGGATGGTGATCGAGATGAACGAAGTGCAGGTGCGCACAGTGGCGCAGGTGCGGCAGATTCTGGAGGCAACGCAGGAGCTGGAGTTCCGTGCTGCCGAGGACGACGAGGACCGCTACCGGTGGATCGACAAGGTTCTGCACCGACTGGACTACCGCCAAGCTCAGGCGCTCGGACCGAGGGGCGGTGCTGGCCTATGTGCAGCGCCTGAGCGGCTACAGCCGCGCCCAGCTCACGCGACTGGTTGGCCGCTGGGCCGATGGTCAGCCCCTTGTGAAGCGATACTGCGCCCCGCGGCATGCCTTCGCCAGACGCTATACGGCGGCGGACGTGGCGCTATTGGCCGACGTGGACCGCGCCTTGGGAACGCTGTCCGGGCCGGCCACGGCCTGCGTGCTGCGCTGCCAGCGCGACGTGTTCGGCGATGCCCGGTTCGAGCGCCTGGGCTCGATCTCGGTGGCGCATCTGTACAGCCTGCGAGGCAGCGACGGCTACCGCCAGCAGCGCGTGGTGCTGAGCAAGACCAGCGAGGATCGCGCTGCCACCATCGGCGTGCGCCGCGCGCCGGTGCCCGAGGGAAGTCCAGGGTTCATCCGTATCGACAGCGTGCAAGGGCAACCTCGACGGCGTCAAGGGCATCTACCACATCGACGCCCTCGACTGCATCACCCAGTGGCAGGTCGTGGCTTCGGTGCAGACCATCTCCGAGGCGCGCATGCTGCCCGTCATCGAGCAGATGCTGGAGCAGTTCCCCTTTCAGATCATCGGGTTTCACGCGAACAACGTACTAAATGCAAGTGGCGCAAACGTGAAAGGCGAAGGCACTCCCCGCCGCCGGAAATCTCTACCTCCAAGCGGTACTGCATCGGTGGCAGGGTCATTACACGACTACCCTGTAAAAGCATCTAAGCGATTGATTCATATGGGCTCCACCACCACAAAAGGGCCCGCTTTAGGCTTCTAGACGTCGAACTCGGGGACCTTGTCCGATGCGCAACGGTTAAGAGGATCCAGCTGACATTATGTGCGCGCCGCGTCCGGTACAAGAAACTTGATTGACCGAAAATTACGAGCCTGGCATCTTTTGAGAAATCTCCCTGCGAGAAACTTCTGGACCCCTATTTTCCCTGCCACTGGCCCCATTCTGGCACGAAATCGACGCTTATGATGTTTAGAGTAATTAGGACTTCCACCGAACACAAACCATGAATTCCTCCATTGCGCGTGACGCCCGTTCCATGCCGAGCCCCTATGAACCCAAATATGATCCCCTAGTCGACGCCACTCCGGGGCGGGGCGCGGATTACGCACCAACCTACTGGGTTGCCAGCGCTGGCGTCGCGCCCCAGGATGATGGGCCGGTGATCGGCGATATGGACGTCGACGTCGCCATCGTTGGCTCGGGCTTTACTGGTCTTTCCGCTGCATTGTTCCTAGCCCGCGAGCATGGTATCCGCGCCACAGTGCTGGAAGCTAACCAGACCGCGTGGGGCTGTACCAGCCGCAACGGTGGCCAGGGACAGAATGCCACTGGCCGGCTGTATCGCTCTCAATGGATCGAGCGCTGGGGTAAGGAAACAGCGCTTCGACTCGACCAAGAGGTTCGAGAAGGCTTCGAAACATTCAAGTCACTGGTTGCCGAGTTTCCGGAGTGCGAGCCTCAGCAGGGGGGACATCTATACATCGCGCATCGTGAGAAAAAAATGGCTTTCCTGCGTAATGAGGGCGAGGTCATGCGCAAGGTCTTCGGGTATGACACGCATATGTTGAGCCGCGAAGAGATTCATCGGGGCTACGTGAAGGATGCTGAGGCGTGCGGGGCTCTCCACGAACCTAACGGTATCGGCGTGCATCCACTCAAACTTGCCTTCGCCTACCAGCGAACAGCCCGCAGTTTGGGTGTGAAAATACATACCGCAAGCCCTGTTATCCGTGTCGAGGGCGGCAAAGGCAAATACCTGCTGCATACGCCGGGCGGGGTGGTACGTGCACGGGCCGTCGCCTTCGCTACAGGTGGCTACACCAACAACGCTCTACATCCGTCGCTTAGCAACAAAATCCTACCTATTCTTTCCAACTCGCTGGTCACAAGACCTCTGACCGCGCAGGAGATCTTAGACACTAATTTTCGCACGCACGAAGTCATTACCGACACCCGTACACTGCGCTTTTATTATCGCTTGCTGCCCGACAATCGGGTGCAAATAGGCAGTCGCAGCTCCATCACTGGCGCCGATGCCCCTAACCCCAAGCATTTGCAGTTGTTAATCCACGGCCTACATCGCAAATTTCCCGCGTTGAGCAAGGTCGGTATCGATTTTTCCTGGTGGGGATGGGTCGATGTCAGTCACGACATGATGCCACGCATTTACCAGCCTGATGCGAACGAAACAGTGTTTTACGCGCTGGGCTACGGCGGCAACGGTGTGTCGTTTTCCGCCCATGCAGGACGCCGGTTGGCCCAACGCATCGCCGGCCAGCACCCACCCGTCTTTGACCTACCAATCTACAACTCTGCCCTCGAATACCCTAATCTGTTCAAACTGATCCGCTCATCAGCGCTTGCGCCATTCCGTCGTATTGGTCAACGTGCGCTGTACCGGTGGTACTACTTACGCGACGAAATGTTGTGAGCCCACCCCCCAGTGGTGGAAGCTAATCTGAAGGAACGTCTGCAGCATTAGCAGAGACCATTGCCCAGGCTTTGGGGGACAACCTACTTAGATGCCATCGCCCCGCGAGATTCCCTTCATTAGCAACACAGATACCAGACTGATTAGGGCCACGACCACCATATATGCCGCCACCAACGATGGATCGCCATGCCCGGCATCGATTAGCGCAGTGGCAATCAGTGGCGTGAGCCCGCTGGCGAAGATGCCAGAGAACTGATAGGCAAACGATACCCCGGTATAGCGCACATTGGCATCAAATTGGCTTGCGAAGAGTGATGATTCGGGCCCATAAACCATGGGGTAAGCGAAGGAAAATGGAACAATGACCGCTAGCATCACTACGATGGGGTTGTGGGCGCCGTAACGACTCATGACCCAGAACGCACCGACACTGGCTACAGCGATGAACACCGTGCCAATGGCGAAGATGCGCTTGAGCCCGAAACGGTCTGCCAGCATCCCGGAGATCACGATAAAGGGCAGCATCAGCGCCGAGGCTAAAATCACCGTATTTAATGCCAAGCCGCGGCCAAGTCCTAGCGAATGCGTGATGTAGTAAATGATGAAAACGCCGAAAGTATTGAAGCATGCTCCCTCAACGTAGCGAGCACCAAGCGTCAATAGAACTTCGCGTTTGTAATTGCGGAACATCTCCTTCAGTGGCACCGCGACAATGCGCTTTTCGCTGCGTGCCTTCTCGAAGTCGGGCGTCTCAAGAATCTTCAGCCGCACATAAAGGCCGATGGCAACCAGAAGCCCACTAAAGAAAAACGCCACGCGCCAGCCCCAGCTTATGAACGCTGAGTCGGGGAGAAAGTTAAGTAATGCAACCACGCCCGCGCTGCTCATTAGGCCTAATGGGACGCCTAATTGTGGCCAACTGCCGTACAAACTGCGCTTACCCGGTGCAGCATGTTCGATGGTCATTAGCACCGCTCCACCCCATTCGCCACCGATGCCAATTCCTTGCAAGATGCGCAGTAGCAGTAATAGCAAGGGAGCCGCTACGCCAATCACATTGGCAGTCGGAAGCGCGCCAATCAGGAAGGTTGCAGCGCCCATGATCAGCATGGTCAAAACTAAGATGGTCTTGCGGCCGATACGGTCACCGAAATGCCCAAAGATGATGCCGCCAATAGGCCTAGAAAGAAACCCGACCGCAAAGGTCGTATAGGCAGCGATAGTGCCCAGCGCGGGAGATAGTTGCGGAAAGAATAGTCGGTTCAGGACCAGCGGGGTCAGCACTCCGTAGAGAAAGAAGTCATACCACTCGATTGTCGTTCCCAGTGTGCTAGCGAACACGATCAGCGTCTTACTCACCTGCGGCAACGAATCGGAACGTGATGGACTAATGTTTAGTCCCGAGTTCGTCTGCGGTTGCGATGTTCTCATGTTGTCTCCTTGACTGTGTTTTCTCGACCAGACATACACTCGCAGCTACCGTATAGCCCGTTCGGATGCTGTGCAGTGATGCGTCGTCAAACCAATAAAATGGGACGTATCGTTCCGTTTGAAAGAATGTATGCGCAGATCAAGCAAGACACAACGCTCCGGACTTGGTGGTTTCCCGCAGTTTGCCCTGAATAGGTAACTCTTATAGGCCGTCTCAAGCGGAATTCGTCTGCGCCGGTGGCGGTGGTCTGAACCGCACCTGGTTTGAACGGGGGTGCGGACAAATTCTTGGACTACCGAGGAGGTGGTTCATGTATTCATACGAGGATCGGCGTCGAGCTGTGCAGCTCGACATCAGGCTGGGCAAGGGGGTCGGCTTGACCATTCGCCAGCTTGGCTATCCGACGAAGAACGCGCTCAGGAGCTGGCATCGGGAGTACGAGCAACGCCGTGAGTTGCCCGCTGGCTACGTGCGACAGCCCAAGTACGCGAAGGCGCAGAAGGAACAGGCGGTCAAGCACGACCTGGAGATCGGCCGCTGCCTCCTGGTCACGATCAAGGCATTGGGTTATGCATCGAGGACTCTGCTTTCGGCCTGGGTCCAAGCGCAGCATCCAGAGGCTCGCGCGCTGGTCGTTGGACGATCCAAGGAGCGGTCGCCTGCGATGACGAAGTCGGCGGTCATCGCGTTGTGCATGCGACAGGGAAGCGCGAAGGCGGTGGCTCAAGATCTCGGCGTGTCGCGGCCATCGCTGTACATCTGGAAGAATCAACGGCTCGGCCACGACGCATCCGCATCCATGAAACGCCAGCAAGACTCCTCGCCAAGCCAGCAACGAGACGAGTTGGAACCGCAACTCGAGGCGCTTCGACGCAACGTCCGGCGCCTGCAGCTCGAGCAAGACCTGCTGAAGAAGGCGAATGAACTCCTAACAAAGACCTGGGCATCGACCAGCGGCTCCTGACGAATCGGGAGAAGACGCAGCTGGTTGATGCCCTGCGACCGACCGACCCGTTGCCGGACCTGCTCCGAGAAACCGGCCTGGCACGCAGCTCCTACTTCGAGCATCGGGCATGGCTCGAGGCTGCGGACACGTACGTCGAGCTGCGCCGCGCCATGGCCGACATCTTCGAGCGCAACGACCGTTGCTACGGCTACCGCCGGATGCACGCCTCGCTCACCAAGCAGGCCGTGACCATCTCCGAGAAGGTTGTTCGGCGCCTGATGAAGCAGGACAGTCTGGTCCCATCGTGCCCAAGCGCCGTCGATACGGCTCACACATGGGCGAGATCAGTCCGGCACCGGACCATCTCCTGAACCAGGACCTCAGCGCGAATGCGCCCAACGAGAAGTGACTCACCGACATCACGGAGTTCCAGATCCCTGCGGGCAAGGTGTACCTTTCCCCCATGATCGATTGCTTCGACGGGATGGTTGTGAGCTGGTCGATTGGCACGCGCCCAGACGCCGAACGCGTCAACACGATGTTGGACGCCGTGATCGAGACAGTTACCGCCAGCAGCGATCGGCCCGTGGTGCATTCCGATCGTGGCGGCCATTACCGCTGGCCTGGCCGGCTATCACGCATCGCCGAGGCGAAGCTCATCCGCTCGATGTCACGCAAGGCGTGCTCGCCAGACAACGCCGCTTGCGAAGGCTTCTTCGGCCGTCTGAAAAACGAACTGTTCCACTCGCGCGACTGGCTGAACACAACCATCGACGACTTCGTTTCGGCCGTGGACTCCTACATCCGCTGGTCCAACGAGGCAAGGATCAAGATCTCGCTACGCTCCCGCAGTCCAATCGAATACCGCAGGACCATGGGGATCGCGGCTTAACCAGTCCAAATTTTTTGCCGCACCCCCACAGGTTGTCAACATTGAATCGGCACAAACACGATCTGGGGACGACAGACGCCCGTTATGGGCGAAAAAAGCCCACCTTTTTAGGGCGGGCTTTTTCTCTAATGCGTTGATTTACTTAATAAAACTGGTGCGCCCGGCAGGATTCGAACCCACGACCCCTTGGTTCGTAGCCAAGTACTCTATCCAACTGAGCTACGGGCGCATGCAAAGGAGAAATCATACACGACTCAAACTACGCTTGACCAGCCCCTTCCGACACCGGCTGTGCGAAGCACACCTTGCATGGTCCGCGCGAAACGGCCCTAGTACAACATCCCTGAAATACCGTTACATAGAGAGGGGCATGAAGTAGACTG
>JABBOE010000024.1 GCA_019351955.1 Pseudomonadota bacterium | reverse complement strand
CCCAGTACAACAGCAGCAGGATCCCCGACACGAGGTAGATCCGGCTCGCCCGCGCACACAAGTCACCATCGCCCAGCACAAGCGGGGATCGCAGCGCTCGCGAAGCGCCAACGTTGCCCAATGACGGCAAAGATGTTTCCACGAGGCGACGAACTTCGGCTGTCCTCCAGCCTGGCGGTTGCTCGGCGCCCACACCTTCGCCTCCACGGCACGCTTGACGAGGTTGATGGTGTCGCTGACCTGAGGCGCGTGAGAACCGGCTCCTGCTCATCGCATTGGAACGACCACGCTTCACCGTCACGCGTTGCCATGCAGCATGTCGGGACGATCATGCTCTTGACGCCCTTATGTGGATGCCTTCCGGCGATCAAGAGCGTTTTGCATGGCGATGTAGTGAAGTCGGCGGCTACCTTATGTCCGGCCTTGATTGCAGCTCGCCTGGTGACCCCGGACGGGCTGCGGGCCCCGATGCATTGCGCGGACAAGCGCCTCATCTCCCCGGCGGACTGTTGAAATCCTCGGATGTCATCAGGTTTGGCTTGTCCCGGTCCCGCTGGTTTCATATCACGCAGCGCCTTGCTGCCTCATCGCCTTCAGCTTGAACTTGAGCTTTAGCCTCAACAGGGGATCCATGGCTCCCGTCAACTGGGGTTGTGTGCGTTGCTCTGCGCCCTTGGCCTGAGGCCACCGCTTGAGCGGGAAGGACGGCGATTCCTACGGCGCTCGGGCGCGGCATTGAGCCACCCCTGAGTCGCTTCGGTGGGTTCCTGCTGCTGGCATGACTGCACCGCTTCACAGGCGGTCCGGGCTGCGGAACTCGAACCAACCATGATCGAGGATGGACTTGTTCAGGCCAGATTTCGCCCGAACATGTCTTCCCGGTGCATCCCGTGCGCCTGCCGCCGACCTGGACATGTTCCGCACCTGCAAGTCCTCGATCCACACCATCGCGTGGTTTTGGCTGATCGTGTTCCTGTTCCTGTGCGGGAAGTCGCGGCGGGCGTTGCCGATGCGGGAATGGATCTTCTGCACGCGCGTGTTTGCTTTCCTCCAGTTGTTGCTGAACCTCACCTTGTGGCTCATCGCCTGCTGCGCACGGCGCAAGCGGGCCACGTGCTGCTTGAAACTGCCCAGCGGCGCAAAGAAGCTGCCGTCGTTCATCGTGGCAAAGCGCGCAATACCCATGTCGATGCCGACCGCGCCACCGCTGCGCCATGCCGTGAGTTCCTTGCACAGCCCGGCGTAGCCGAGCCTTTTCGCGCCCCGCTCGTAACGTGCCTTTTGCAAGTTCAGGGCCTCATTGACCACCACCCCGCAGGAGCCGGCGAAACGGCGCATCTGGCGCAGCTGTTCATCCGGTCACGCAACGCTGATGAAGAGATGCGCGGTGAGCACAGCTCGCAAAGTTCCATCACCGGACAGTCGGCAACACGATTTGTTTGGTGGCGTACCCGCTCAGGATGCGAGACCGAGGCCGAACGCGTCGGATACTGGGCGCCGGTTTGTCACGGGCGATGCGAACGCGATTGTGCTGGGCACGACGCGCCTGGAGGACGATCTGAAGCAGGCCGGTCAACGTGCCCCGTTTGTCGTCGCGCATTTGCTCGGGCAGCAGGATTGGCTCGCGTTCGAGCAGCGCCATGCGGCCACCGGGCGCGCGCCTTACGCGCCGCGCCTGATGATGGGTCTGATCCGGTATGGCGTCAGCCAGTGGTTCCAGCAGTACGCGTTTCGCCGGTGACGGCACCGTCATTGAAGCGGCTTGCTCGCACGACAACTTGCTCAAGGAAGAGGCCGTCAAGGCGCGCGCACAAGCCGCGATCCAGGCGGCGGAGCGGGCGCCCGATGATCCGGCCGTGCAACAAGAGGAGCAACGCAGCACGCAATCCAGGACATCTTCGCGCAGCGCCAAGCCGCTCGCCACCGCCATGGCAAGAGCAGCGAGACCTTGCGCATCAGCGCCAGCGAACCGCAGGCCATGTGCAACGCCCCAAGCGTGGACGGGGGTTCGCGGCATCTCCAGCCAACGCAAGGCGATCGTCGAACCGGTGTTCAGCAGCGTGCGCTGCCAGCAGGGGCTGAACCGCTTTCGGCGCCGCAGGCTCCAGGCCGTCAAACGCGAATTCGCCTTGCATGTGTTGGCGTACAGCCGTCGCCCGGCTGGCGGCGTTGTTGGCCTTCTTGGATGCCATTTTGCGCCGTCTGGGCCAAGCCACACACGCATTTCCCGAACGCGCACGCCAACCCAACGACTTTCCGCACCAATCCTATCCACGCCCGACTTTCAGTCGCTAACCCCGCCAAAACGGTTTTGCGACAGCCTCGGAGGATGGGGCTTGTCGGGCATTTGGTCAGTTCGCCACAGCAATAGCATGCCAAGATCGTTGGCCATGAGCATGTTCACGATTGTCCTAGTATGCGATCCGGCAATTCATTTCCACTTTCGCACTTATTCGCGCGGGTGCAACGATCGGCCAGCGTTGCGGGGCTCCCGCGTGTGTAGGGCGATTTGAGAGGACTCAGGGTGATCCCAACTTCGCCATGGCTGTGGACCCAGTTCTTGGCTTGTGTGGTTGCGATTTCCAGCGCCGGGTACCGGCTATGCCGCGACGGCGAGCGTCTTGGGGAGGCTTGGGGGCTGACCGGAAGCTGGGTAGGCCTTGCGATGCTTGCCTCGATCACCTCATTGCCGGAACTCGTCACGGGAATCAGCGCGGTTACCGTGGCGAATGCCCCGAACATCGCTGTAGGCGATGCCTTGGGGAGCTGCGTGATTAATCTCGCATTTCTGGTTGTCGTCGATTTTATTTTTCGCGCGGAGCCGCTATACCGCACTGCAAGTGCCTCGCATATTCTTTCGGGCGCTTTCGGCGTGGTCCTGCTGGGTTTCATCGGGCTGAACATTCTGCTATCCCACGTCGACGGTTTCCACGAGCCAGCGATTGCGGGCATCGGTCTGTACAGCCCTTTTCTCATCCTCGTGTACCTCGTGGCGCTACGCATGGCGTTCCGCTATGAGCATACCCGTGCACGCATTGGACCTGAGACGGCGCGCCTCGCGAACCCAAAGGCCGACCTTAATCATGCGCTGCGACGCTTCGTGCTGGCGGCCACAGTCGTGGCTGCGGCCGGTATCTGGCTTCCGGTCACGGCCGCACAGCTCGCCGATGCAATGGGCTGGAACCGAAGCTTCGTCGGAACGTTGCTCGTCGCCACGGCCACTTCGTTGCCCGAGCTGGCCGTGACACTTTCGTCCGTGCGCATCCGCGCACTGGACATGGCCGTGGGTACCCTTCTGGGAAGTAATTTGTTCAATGCTGCGATCATTGCTGTGGATGACCTGTTCTACAGGAACGGCCCGCTCCTGGCCCATGTTTCGCCGCTGCATGCGATCACGGCTATGTCGGGAATGATCATGACCGCTCTGGCGATGATCGGCCTGTTCTATCGACCAGCGGGTCGTGTTCTCCGCGCCGTGGGCTGGGTCAGCATTGGTTTGGTCGCAGTCTATTTGCTCAACGCCTATGTCGTCTTTATCCACGGCGAATGAGCCCCTGCTTGCGCAGGAGCCCCACACCCTGAGCCCGGTCGAGGTCGCCCGGCACCTGCAGGTGATCCCCGAACGGGGTTTGCGCGCTGACGAGATCGATGCGCGGCTGCGGCAGCATGGGCCAAATGTGTTGCCAGAGAGCCCGCCCCGGCGCTGGTGGCATCGCATCCTTGACCAATGCAAGGATTTCATGGTGCTCGTCTTGCTGGCTGCCGCTGTGCTGTCGGGCTTTATCGGCGACGTGGCCGACACCTTGACGATCGCCCTGATTGTCCTGCTCAACGCCGCCATCGGCATTGCGCAGGAGTGGCGTGCCGACCGGGCCATGCAAGCACTGAGCCAGCTCGCTGTGCCGCACGCCCGGGTTTTGCGCGACGGTCGTGTGGTCAATATCGAAGCCCGGCAGCTCGTGCCCGGCGATATCGTGCACCTTGAGGCCGGCGACATGGTTCCGGCGGACCTTCGGCTCAACCATGTGGCGCAGCTGCGGGTCGACGAGTCCACCCTGACCGGCGAGTCCGTCACTGTGCATAAGCATGTGGCGCCGATTCCTTCTGAATCTCTGCCAGTGGGTGATCGTCTCAACATGGCGTTCAAGGGCACGTTGGTAACCAATGGCCGCGGCACAGGAATCGTGGTCGCCACAGGCCCGGCCACACAGCTCGGCAAGGTGGCGTCGCTCATGCAGGCAGACGGTCCGCGCAGCACGCCGCTGCAGCGGCGTCTGGGTGCCTTTGGCAAGCGGCTTTCATTGGTGGTGCTCGCTATCTCCGCCGTCATCTTCATGATCGGGGTTCTGCGTGGCGAGCCTTGGCTGCTCATGGCGCTGACCGCGATCAGCCTCGCGGTCGCGGCAATTCCAGAGGCGCTTCCAGCGGTGGTGACGGTGCTGCTTGCACTGGGTGCTCGCGCCATGGTGCGGGTCAACGCTTTGGTGCGTCGACTGCCCTCGGTTGAGACGTTGGGCTCGGTGACGACCATCTGCTCAGATAAGACGGGCACGCTGACGCTCAACCGCATGCGCGTGCAGGCTTGGCATACCTGGCACAAGCTGCCGGCGGGAGCTCTATGGCGCGCCGTGGCACTTTGCAACGATGCGGTTTGGGACGATGCGCGTGAAAGCTGGCTCGGCGATCCAACGGAGGTTGCGTTGGTGGAGCAAGCTTTGTCGCAGGGGCTGGACGTCGCAGCGCTGCGCTGCGCCCAACCGCGGGTTTTGGAATTCCCATTCGATGCCGAGCGCAAGCGCATGACCACGGTGCATGCGGACGGGAGCGCTGCAGGGGAAGCCTGGATCGCCATGACCAAGGGGGCGCCCGAAACGGTGCTTCCACGGTGCGTGCAGGTCCTGACGGACCATGGCACCGAAGGGCTGGATGCAGACGAGGCGCTTGAGACTGCCCGGAGCCTGGCCGCGCAAGGCATGCGCGTGCTGGCCGTTGCGCAACGCAAGTGGTCTAACCGACCGGGCAGCGACGCAGCCGACGCGGAACGAGAGCTGACGCTGCTTGGCCTCGTCGGGCTACTCGACCCGCCGCGCCCTGAGGCCAGGCAGGCCGTAGCCGAGTGTCTAGCAGCCGGCATCACCCCTGTGATGATCACGGGTGACCATCCGGCGACAGCGCTTGCCATCGCACGCGAGCTTGGCATCGCCGACAACAAGGCCAAGGCTCTAAGCGGCGTTGAGCTTGAGGCCATGACTGACGACGTGTTGAGGGATGCGGTCGAACACGTGCGTGTTTACGCCCGCATGGATCCCACCCAAAAGATTCGCATCGTGCATGCGCTGCAGTGGCATGGCGAATGCGTGGCGATGACTGGCGACGGCGTGAATGACGCGCCGGCACTGCGCAGCGCCGATATCGGTGTGGCCATGGGGCGCAATGGCACCGACGTGGCCCGCGAGGCGGCCAGCCTGGTGTTGCTAGATGACAACTTTGCGACGATCGTTGCGGCGGTCCGTGAGGGGCGGCGCATTTTTGACAATATCCGCAAGTTCATTCGTTACGCCATGACCGGCAACTCGGGCGAAATATGGACTCTGTTTCTTGCGCCTCTGGTGGGCCTACCGACACCGCTCCTGCCCATCCACATCCTGTGGGTCAATTTGGTCACCGACGGATTACCCGGCCTGGCGCTCGCTGCTGAGCCCGCCGAGATCGGCGTGATGCAGCGCCCGCCGCGCCCGCCCGCCGAGAGCGTTTTCGCGCATGGCCTGTGGCAGCACACGCTCTGGGTTGGCTTGCTTATCGCGTTTCTGTGTTTGGGCGTGCAGGCATGGGCGTTTGCCAACGCCAACCCGCATGGGCAAACCATGGTCTTTACCGTGCTGACCTTGACTCAAATGGCACACGTGATGGCCATACGCTCGGCGCGCTCGTCCCTGTTCACCCAAGGCCTACGCAGCAATTTACCCCTGCTCGGCGCCGTGGTCCTCACCTTCGCGCTGCAGCTTGCCGTCATCTACCTTCCGGCATTTCAAACGATATTCCATACACGAGCGCTGACATTGAACGAGTTCGCCGAATGCATGACTTGCGCGATGCTTGTCTTTTTTGCGGTGGAGTTAGAGAAAGCCTGGCAACGGCGCTGACTCCCATTTCGTGCGATGCGCCGCGCCCAGGTTGTGCCCCGCTAACGCCACGGGCCGGGACAACGCGTTTTTGCGACATCAACCGGGCCGATTTGTCGGATGGCGGCGTCAGGTGGCCTCATCGCCATGCCCCGTATGCGCGACAAGCCCCGTGGGGGCCAATGTTGCGTTGAGCGTGCCATCGCGCACACCTGTTGCCACCTGCATTTTGGCGCACGGCGGCGCATGGGCGATGGTCTTCGGCAGGCGCCTCCCCCACCGATCTGCGCCGCGCAGTCCCGGAAGGGCAGCGATTTTCCGCTCAGGGACGGATGCGTGGCAGATGCGTCTGGATTTAATCAAACATTCATTTAATTATTAGTTTTTTCGATTTTTATAGGTTTATTTTTCGACATTTTCTCGATAGAATTTACCTTAACCACATTTTTCCAAATGAGCCTCTAACAACGAGATCTCGCCGTGAGTCATCCGGTGGCCTGAATCTCTTCGGGTGGCCTCGTCGCTGCCCTTGTTCTGGGTTACGCCCAGATGGTTTGCGCACTCGCCCGGGTGCGCTCTGAGGCGTGGACGTTCGACACGCGCACGTCCTGCCAAGTCGCCATGGTCCGCCTTGCGCCGGCCATCCCCTCATTGGGCAGCAATCTGCCGCCCACGACTTTGGAGATGCCATGAGTAGTCAAATGTCCGACACGTTGACACCTCGCCGCCATGTTGCCAACGTGCGCCCAGCGCCTGCCTTCGCTGTACTGGGCGCGCGAAGCTGGGGAACCACCCTGGGTGCCGCATTGCAGCGCGGCGGTTGCCGTGTAACGGTTTGGACGCGTCGTGCCGATATGGCGCATGCAATCGAGACCGCGAGGCACAACCGCCGCCATCTGCCGGGCATCCGCCTTCCCCAGGGGATGCGTGCTGGCATAGACATAGCCAGTGTTGTGGAAAATGTGGACGGCGTCATGCTTGCCGTACCCTCCACAGCATCGCGCGCCGTCGCACGCTGCGCCGCTCCCTGGTTGACCGCGGATACGCCGGTTCTGGCAGTATGCAAGGGCATTGAGCACGTCAGTGGCGCGTTGAGGACTCAGGTGCTGCAGGAGGAGCCGGGCGACGAGGCCCTCACGGGCGTCATCGCCGGCCCCAGCTTTGCTGATGAGGTTGCGCGCGGCCTGCCAACCCGGCTGACCTTGGCCATGCGCGCGCTGAGCGCGCCACTGCCGGTGGCACCCCCGACACACGCTTTCGCTGACATGCTATGCCAAGCTCTGCATGGCGCCGGAGTTGCGTTGGAGCGTACGGACGATGTCATCGGCGTGCAAATCGGTGGTGCGCTGAAGAACATGATTGCCATCGCGTGCGGCATGGCCACGGCGCAGGGAATGGGGGAAAACGCGCGCGCTGCGATCGTCAGCCGCGGCCTCGACGATATGCGTCGACTCACATTGGCGCTTGGTGGTCGCAGCGATACGCTTTTCTGCTGCAGCGGCGTGGGGGACCTGTTTCTCACGGCCGCGTCAACCCACTCCCGCAACACGCGCCTAGGGCTACGACTGGGGCGGGGTGAAAGTGCTGACGAATTATCCGAGCTGGCTGAAGGTGCACTGAGCAGCCAGTCGGTGCAGGTCCTGGAGCGCCGTCTCGGGTTGCAACTTCGGGTCCCCCGAGCGGTGCGCGATGTATTGGCGCGACGCGTCCATGTCGGGCGTGCCCTCCAGCGTCTGCTTCACGACGAGCTGGATCCAGCCGCATCCCAAGCCACGCGCCACGCGACCCTCACGGTGAGCGGCGGCCGCCTCGCCCACGATCCGACGACGCTGCGCCTGAACGCGCCGCACCGGTTGCAGCGCGCCGCCCAGTAAGGGGAAAGCAATGCGCGAGCCCACAATCCTGGCGACAGACCTCGACGGCACATTTCTCGGCGGCAACGATGCCCAGCGCGCCGAACTACTGGACTGGATCGCCCAACATCGCAGCGAAATCGTCCTGATCTTCGTTAGCGGACGCGGGCAAGCCTTCATGCGCGCACTCGCTGACACCTTGCCCGTGCGGCCCGATCATTGCATCGGCGACGTGGGCACCAGCGTGGCCTGTGGCCCGGAATTCGGGCCGCTGCCGGCACTTGAGTCCTGGCTGGACGGCAAATGGCCGATTGACGCCACGGCGCGCATTGAGCGGGAGATGCAGCGTCACCCCCGCTTGCGTCCCCAGGCGCTGACGGGTGGACGGCGGCGCTCGTATTTGTTCGACGATCCCGTTTCAGCGAATGCGGCTGCCGAAGCGATGCGAGCCCTCGGCTTCGACGCCCTGGTGTCGGACAACAAGTATTTCGACGTGCTTCCTGCAGGGGTACAAAAGGGCCCGACCCTGTTGCGCACTTTGCTGGCACTGGGATTGCCAACCCATCGCACACTGGTTGCGGGCGACACCCTCAACGACTTGTCGATGTTTGATACGGGCCTTGCCGGGGTTGCCGTCGGCAACCGCGAAGCGGCGCTCGACACTGCCATTCAAAACAAACGCAACGTTTACCGCAGCCCCCATCCGGGCGCGGCCGGCGTGCACGATGCGCTCAAGCGCTTTCACCAACTGGGGGATTTTCATGGCTTCATCGCTGGTCATCGTCTATCACAGGCAGCCCTATGAGGAAGACGTCGAAGGGGGCAAGACTGTACTGAGGGAAAACGCAAGTCCCAATGGCATCGTGCCGGCACTAAAGGGTTTCATCGGCCAAGTCGATCGTGCGAGCTGGATCGCCTGGAAAAAGGCAGCAGCGGGTAAACCGCCAAAATTTGAACGCCGAATCACGGTGAGCGACAGCTACGGCAGCTACGAGGTGGTCCGCCTGCCGCTGACGGGGGAGCAGATCAACCAGTTCTACTACGTCACGTCCAAGGAGGCCCTATGGCCGATCCTCAACAGTTTCCCAGCCTTGTATACGACGGAAAACTGCGATTGGGCAACGTTCCGCGAAGTCAACCGACTGTTTGCCCAGGCCGCCTGCGAAGAAGCAGCGCTCGATGCCGTGGTCTGGGTGCATGACTACAACCTGTGGTTGGTTCCGCGGTTTGTGCGCGCAATGCGGCCTGACTTGCGCATTGCGTTCTTTCATCACACGCCGTTTCCAGCACCCGATATCTTCAATGTCCTGCCTTGGCGCGACGAGATTCTGGACAGTTTGCTCGACTGCGATCTCGTCGGCTTTCACGTGCCTCGCTACGCACGCAATTTCGCCGCGCTGGTGCAAGCGCTGCGCACGGTGGACACCACGGTGGAGCGCAAGGTCTATCCCGAATTGCGAGCGACCGGAACGGCCCTTTCCGAGCCGGTCACGCCGGTAGCTATCACGGTGGGCGGTCGCATCACGCGCATCGACTCCTTTCCCATCGGCACCCATGCCGAACTGATTCGCAAAACGGTCCGGAAGCCGGAAAACCTGGAGCGCGTGTCCAACATCCGACAGCAGATCAGCGAGAACACGATCATCGTGTCCATTGGGCGCGTCGACTATGCCAAGGGCACACGCGAAATGCTGCTCACCTACGAACGGCTGCTCAAGCGCCGCCCTGATCTGCAGGGACGTATCAAGCTTCTGGTCACGGCCGTCGCCGCAGCTGATGGCATGCGGGTCTACAAACGCGCGCAGCAAGCCATTGAGCAACTCGTGGGGCGCATCAACGGACATTTCGGCACGCTGTCATGGTTACCCATTTTGTTGTCCACCACACCAATGCCTTTCGAGGAAGCGCTGAGCTACTACCGTGCCGCGGATATCTGCTGGATCACCCCGCTGCGCGACGGGCTCAACCTGGTGGCCAAGGAGTTTATTGCAGCCCATGTGAACGAGAGCGGCGTCCTGGTGCTCTCCGAATTTGCCGGTGCCTCGATCGAACTGACCGACGCAGTACTGGTCAATCCCTACAGCATCAGCCAGATGGACGCGGCCATCGACCGCGCACTGGACATGCCTCGAGAGGAACAGCGCGCTCGCATGCAACGCATGGATGAACTCGTTGTTCGTTACGACATTACGCACTGGACCCGGCATGTGCTGGAATTGTTCGCGCAAATGCGCCCAGAGCCGCGCGTCGCCCAGGCGCCAATCACCGCCAATGCACGCGGCTGACGGCTGTTTATGGTGCATTTGCATGCTCTGGATGTGGCTGCCATCAGCGTTTATGTACTGCTGACCATCGGCATTGGCATTTGGACCGCGCGCGGTCATACAACCGCCGCTGATTTGTTTCTCGCAGGACGGTCGCTGGGGCCTGTGGCGGTTGGGTTTTCGCTGTTTGCCTCGAACATCTCCTCCGACACACTGATCGGTTTACCGGGCGCAGCCTATGCAAGCGGCATCTCGGCGGCAAATTACGAGTGGATGGCCAGCGCAGTGCTGATGGTCTCTGTGTTCTGGGTCTACCCTGTTCTGATCCGTTCGCGGGTGACCACGCTGCCTGAATTGATGCAGCGGCGATTCGATGCTCGAATGCGTCGGTATCTCTCAGCCACCACGCTGTTCTTGTCCATCGTGCTGGACACAGCCGGCACGCTCTATGCAGGAGCATTGGTTGTGACAACTTTCACGCCTGGCCTGAGCCTCACCGTTGCCACGTTGGCCATGGCCCTGTTCACCGCAGCGTATACAGCGGCAGGTGGCTTGCGTGCTGTGGTGTATACGGATGTCATGCAGGCGCTGGTCTTGGTCGGAGGCTCGACGATGCTGGCCTGGATCGTGTTTGGGCATTACGACTACTCGTGGTCAAAAGTCCAGGCCCAGGTTCCGGCCAGCCACCTGACGCTCATCCGCCCGATGAATGATCCCGGGGTCCCATGGCTGGGCCTGATCACCGGCTTGCCGGTTGTGGGTTTTTATTACTGGACCATGAACCAATACATCATCCAGCGCGTGCTGGGCGCGCGTGACCTGCCAGCCGCAGGACGTGGCGCACTCCTGGCTGGTGGACTGAAACTTCTGCCGCTGTTCATCATGACACTGCCCGGCGCAATGGCCATCCCGCTGCTGCCACACCTGGCACACCCAGACCAGGTCTGGCCAGAACTCGTGTTTCGCTTCGCCCCGGCGGGCCTCACTGGTGTCATGATTGCTGCGCTGCTTGCTGCGCTGATGTCGACCTGCTCAGCCACGCTGAATTCCGCCGCCACGTTGCTCACGCTCGACTTCCTGGTCCCAACCAGGCAACACTGGACGCAGGACCAGATTACGAGGGCAGGAAGGATTTTCACCGTGATCATCGCTGTGGTCGCCGCGATGTGGGCACCGCAAATCGCACATTTCCAGGGGCTTTGGGCCTACTTGCAACAAGTGTTCGCTTTTGTCGCGTCGCCGCTGGTGGCGATCTTTGTCCTTGGATTGGCTCTGCCATCATTGGGCCCCACGGCCGCCCTTCGCGGCTTGCTCAGTGGTCACGTCCTAAGCGCTGCGCTCTTCATCGCCCAGCAAGCCGGCTGGATGCGGATCCACTTCACCGTCGTCGGCGGCGTGCTGTTCGCAGTCACGGTTGTCCTGACTTGCGGCTGGATGTCAGCCTTGGGACCAAATGACCAAACGGACCCGACCGGTTCTCGTGCAACGCTGCTCTCACGCGTGAATCTGCCACGCCTGCCTGCAGACGTGTACGTCCTGGCTGCCATTGTTTTGGCCGGCATCGGCAGCGTCTTGTGGATGTTCTGGTAGCCGGGTGAAACCATGCACGACAACGTTTTGAGTCTGGCTTGGATGTGGGCGCAGCTGCACCACCCCGAATCCGTTGCCATTGTGATCGCGGTGCTCGCGCTGCCAGTCTTCGCGCTGGGCACGCGCGTGGCCCTTTTTGTGCTGCCGCCTGGCAACGTCTGGCAGTTGCTCCTGCTACGCACGCGCCGCGCGCTGCGCGCGGTGTGGCTGCTGCTTGTGGTCAGACTAGACATGCTGCTCCTATCCCAGCAGGTCGCCGCCTGGTCCTGGGCTTTCACGGCGCTACGGCTTCTGCTGATTGGTGCGTTGTCGTGGCTCGCCATGCGCGTCGTCCAAGCCGGAGGCGATGCCGTGATGCTGCGTCGCGGGGGCCTGGGTTTGCCCGACGACCCCAAACTCCTGGATACCAATCTTCAAGCACGCGGCGCCCTCACCCGCGCGCGGGTGTTGACACGCGTCGTGAGCCTGCTCATCGTGCTGGTGGGGCTGTCTCTGGCCTTGATGAGCATTCCCGGAGTCCGCCAGCTTGGCACCAGCCTTCTCGCCTCGGCCGGCATCGCCGGCGTCGTCGTGGGCTTCGCTGCCCGCCCTGTTCTCAGCAATCTTTTAGCGGGGCTGCAGATCGCGGTGACTGAGCCCATTCGCATCAACGACGTCCTCATTGTGCAAGGCGAATGGGGGCGCGTGGAAGAGATCACAGGGACCTACGTGGTGTTCCGGATCTGGGATGACCGACGGCTAATCCTGCCACTGCAATGGTTCATCGAGCACCCGTTCGAGAACTGGACCCGCACGAGCGCCAGCCTACTCGGCACCGTGTTCCTTTGGGTCGACTACACGATGCCAATCGAACCCCTGCGCGCTGAACTCAAGCGAACCTGCGCAGCAGATCCGGACTGGGACGGGCGTCATGCCATCGTGCACGTCACCGACACAAGCGAAGCCGCGCTGCAGGTGCGCTTTCTAGTCAGTGCCGCCAATTCGGCGCGGGTCTGGGAACTGCGCTGCCGCGTGCGTGAAGCGATGATTGCCTATATGCAACGCGAATGGCCAGGACACCTTCCGCGCCGGCGTGTGCAGTGGGACGATGGCGGCGACCGCTCATCGCCCACTGTAGGCTGAACACCCACTCATCCGCCTGAGGTCGGCGAAGTGCAAGGCACAAACGCGCTTGAGTGGACGTCAGGCCACTGTGCGGTCCGGACAGGTTCGGATGGTGGCATCCATACAGCGGGTTGCAAGGCCGCGCCCGGACGCGCCTCCACCATGGGGCCGATCGGCCCCAGCCCCATCTGCTACAGGTTTCCGATGGCGTGGCGGTTTCACTCGGCATCCCGCGACTGGGAGGGCCGCCTCACGTCAGGGCCAGCCGCCTCATTGGCTCATTTATATTGCGACAAGGGCCCGCATCAACGTGCACACGCCTAACGTTCCCCAACTGAGCGCCAAAGTGTCCCGGAGCTAACTGATGAGCCAAGCATTCATCGTTGCCGCTGCACGCACCGCCGGAGGACGGCGCGGCGGACGGCTGTCGGGCTGGCATCCCGCCGACCTCGCAGCCTGCATTCTGGATGCACTGATTGACCGCACAGGTACTGACCCGGCGCTCGTCGAGGACGTGATCATGGGGTGCGTCGGCCAGGCCGGCGAGCAGTCCACCAACATCGGCCGCAATGCAGTGCTCGCGTCCAAGCTTCCCGAGAGCGTTCCGGCAACATCGATCGACCGGCAATGCGGCTCCTCGCAGCAAGCCCTGCACTTTGCCGCGCAGGCGGTGATGTCGGACGCGATGGACGTTGTGATCGCAGCCGGCGTGGAGAGCATGTCACGTGTACCGATGGGCATGCCCTCGTTGCTGCCCCGGAACCAGGGCTTCGGCTCCTCCATCAGCCCGCAGATGCACGCGCGCTACCCCCATGTGGAGTTCAGTCAGTTCGCTGGCGCCGAGATGATGGCCAAAAAGTACGGTTTGGATCGCGCCGCGCTTGATGCGTTTGCCCTCCGCAGCCACCAGCGCGCCATTGAAGCGACAAACGCCGGGCACTTCGATGCCGAGATCGTGCCAGTCGCTGTTCGCATGGCGGATGGCACGAACCCCGGCGAGCTGCACACGGTGGATGAAGGCATCCGATTCGACGCTTCGTTGGACGCGATCTGCGCAGTCAAACCGATCACCGAAGGCGGCACCTGCACGGCGGCAACGGCCAGCCAGATCTGCGACGGTGCCAGTGGAATCATGGTGGTCAACGAGCGAGGCCTCGCCAAGCTGGGCGTCAGACCGCTGGCACGGGTGCATCACATGAGCGTGCTCGGGCATGATCCGGTCATCATGCTTGAAGCGCCGATTCCCGCGACGCAGCGAGCGCTGAACAAGGCGGGACTCGCAATCGAGCAGATCGATCTCTATGAAGTCAACGAGGCGTTCGCTCCCATTCCATTGGCATGGCTGCATGCGCTCGGGGCCGATGCCGGCCGACTCAACGTCAACGGCGGTGCCATTGCGCTGGGGCACCCGCTTGGCGCGTCTGGAACCAAGCTGATGACCACGCTCGTGCACGCGCTGCACAAGCGTCGAGGGCGTTGGGGTCTTCAGACCATGTGCGAAGGGGGTGGCATGGCCAACGTGACCATCATCGAGCGCCTCTGACGCGCTCCTCATCGACAAGCGTTGGCTGCTGCTCGCGCGAAAGCACACGAAGCTTCCTCATGCGCGCGCCGGATTTTTCAGGCTGACATGATTGTGACTGGCGTCGATGTCAAGGACGGACTGGGCCAGCCGCTCATTGTCGATGGATGGATCGCCGCCTCCACCGCCGATGGCACGAGCGGGCGATCCATGACATGCGAACGTTGCGCCTGCGTGCGCGTCTCGCAAGTGCCTGCACTCTGTGCGCTACGCTTACCACCATGCCCTTATCGACGCAGCGGTTCGTCACGCATCCGATCCCAATCAATGTCCTGGTCGCCCTGGGATACGTTGCATTGGCCACCCTGCCGGCACTTGCATTTACACATGCCTCACCGCTTTGGCCATCGGCAGCGCTTGCGGCTTTCGCGGCACTGGTTTGGGGCTGGAAGGCCATGCCGGGGGTTTTCGTGGGAGCCTATGCAGCCAATGTGCTTCTCTTTGGCTGGACTCCGCTGGGTGCGATCTGGGCGTCGGTCGGCAACGTCCTGGCCCCCATGCTGGGACGCTGGGGTATGGAGCGATCCCATGTTGCTGAAAACCGCATCTGGTATGAGCCTCGTGGCGTTGCCTATTTCCTGACGTGGATGGGCTTGGCCAACGGCTTGCTCTCCGCCCTGTTTGGCGCCACGGGGTTGATCTTCGTCGAGGGCGCTTCCAGCGCCGCGTTTTCGCTCACCCTGTTTCGCTGGGTCATCGCGGACGTCTGCAGCGTGGCGATGCTCGTTCCCGCGTCGCATCTGCTTTGGCTGCGGCGCCAAGGCCAGCTGCCATCGCAGCAGCCTCAAGACCCCCGTGAAGTCTGGGGTGTCTTTCTCGTAGGCCTGGCCATTGGATCCTTCGTTTTTGTCGCCCCGGGCATCAGCCCGGCTGTGCGAGTCGGGTTGATGGGCATGCTCGTCCTCCCAGCCATCTGGTCGATCTTTCGCCTGAATCTCTGGGTTACCGCCTTGTTGTTGGCGTTCACGCTCGCGCTCGGTGTGGGGGCCACCATCGCCGGTCTGGGCCCCTACGCACATGCCCCTCTGTACCAATCCATCGTCAGTGTCGAGTTGCGGGGGATCACGATGGCCTGCGCCGTCCTCATTGCGGGCGCTCTGCAAAGCCGCCGTCTTCAAACAACCGCTGACCTGCGTCTGCTCAACAACACACTGGAGCGGCGCGCCGAGGAGCGCGCCCAGGCCCTGGCGCACAAAGAACGCAGCTTCCGCCAGATGATTCAGCATCTGCCGACTCCAGCTGTTGTGATCGGAGCGGAGCTCTCGTCGGTCCTCTATGCGAATGCTGCTGCGTGCGAGCTGTTTGGCTGCGGCGAGGATGCCGTCCTCAGCTTGTCGACGCTGGAGCGCTGGGTTGACCCTCAAGCGCGCGATGCACTGATGCGCGATGTCATCCAGAACGGGGCCGTGCGCGACCGTGACATGGCCATCAGACAACTGGAAGGGCATGTCATTTGGGTGTTGACATCCGCGATCCAGACCCAAATCGACGGACAAAGCGCCTATTTGTTCACCTTCAAGGACATCACGGAGCGCAGACAGCGAGAGTTCGACCTGCAGATCCAAGCCGGCACGGATCCGCTGACGGGGTCACCCAATCGCTTCGCCCTCGAGAAGCACTTGCCGAAGGGAATCGCGCGCGCTGGCCGCTTGGGCAGCGTGCTCGCCGTGGGTGTCATCGACCTGGATGATTTCAAACTCATCAATGACGCCTGGGGTCACGACGCCGGCGATCGATTGCTCAAGGCGTTGGCCATGCGTCTGCGATCCAGATTGCGGGCGTCAGACATGGTGGCACGCCTTGGTGGGGACGAGTTTGTCGTAGTGATCGAGGATCTCGACCCGCTTGAGGCCGTCGCCCAGCTCACGGCCGCCTTGTCACGTCTGCATGAGGCGGTGGAATCGGCGTTTGAGGTCGCTCCTGGTGTGCACGCGGAGATCGGGATGACCATGGGCCTTGCCCTGTTCCCCAAGGACGGGCACGAAGCCAATGACCTGCTGCGCCAGGCCGACATGGCGATGTACCAAGCCAAGCGCCGCAAGCACGATCGTTCTGCCTGGTGGCAACTGAGCAGCACCAACACGCTCCCGCCGGATGCGATGGAGGCGTTCGATGCCTACGGCGAAGAGGCCCGGGCACTGCTGAGCAAAACCGCTGGGCATTTCAACGCCATTTGCGCGCAGTTTGTCGAGCAGTTTTACTCCGATCTGGAGTCAAGTCCGCAACCCAACAGCATCCTGGACCACTTGAGCGCGGAGGAGACCACGGCCCTCAAAAGGCGTCAAGCCGAGCACTTGCGCTTCCTCTTTGCCCCGGATACCAGGCAGGAAGCCATTCGCCAGGTGGCGCAGCGTGTGGGCGCCTCCCATGCCCTGGTCGGGATCGGCGTCAATACACAACTGCAGTCCTATGCACTGCTGCGCCGGGTTCTGATTGAGCGTCTGAATCATGCGTTGCTCGTCGCTCAGGACCGCTACCGCCTCTTGCTGACGACGGAAAGCCGCTTGCAGGAAGACCTGCAAACCCAGGTTGACGCCGCGCAACGGACGCTCGGGACGTACACGCGGATGCTGGCGGAGCCGCTGCCTCCACCAGGAAGCCTGTGGCCCGATGCCAGTTCGCAGGCTCTTCTCAGCTTGGGGCAAGCCCAGGGGCTGCAGGCCGCTTTACTGATGCGGTTGAATGCCCATGGCATCCTGACCCCGGAAGGAAGCTCAGGCCCTCGCGCGAAAGAGGTCGTCTCGATCCTGACACAGCCGGGCCTCGAAGCTGTCGTCGATCCCGCCTCGCCGCGGGGCCAAGGCACGAGCGCCCGGGCCTGGCGGAGCATGCAGATTCACAGCTTGCCCTCGGTTGCCCGGAGCCCCCACCACCAAGCCTGGCACCGACTTTCTCGCGACATGGGCATTCGTTCGACCCTGAGCATCCCCGTTCGAGACGGATTGGGACAGGCCGTGGCCGTGCTCACGCTGTTCGGCGCATACCCCAGCCAGTTCGAATCGACCGTGATGAAGCAGTTCGCTGCGAGTTTGCAGCAGCAGTGGGAACAGATTTGCATGCGTTGCGCAACGCCCCCTCCGGTGGTTTCGGAGGACAGCGCGCGAACCCTGCGCAACCTCCTGTTTTCGAGCGGTCTGCGCATGTACATGCAGCCGATCATCGACTTGCGCAGCTGCAAGCTCGTCAAGGCCGAGGCTTTGGCACGCATGCAACAGCCCGACGGGCAGATCATTCCGCCAGCCATATTCCTGCCCCTGCTGGGAGAGGCTGACATGAATCTCTTGTTCCGGCAGGGCCTTCAAGCAGCTCTGCACCATTTGGCGCAGTGGGACGCGCAGGGCCTGTCGATTGATGTTGCTGTCAATCTTCCACCGCGCACCATGGTGGACCCGGATTGTCCGCGCTGGGTGGCCGACGCCCTGCGCCAGCACGCCGTGGCACCCCACCGCCTGACCCTGGAGATCCTTGAAACCCAAAATATCGAGGCTTCGGCACAGGACGAGGCTGTGGGCAGACTGGTCGCGCTTGGCGTCAAGCTGTCCATGGATGACCTGGGCTCCGGCTACAGCAGCCTGCAACGTTTGTCCGCGCTGCCATTTTCCACGATCAAGGCGGATCAGGCGCTTTTGGTTCGCTTCCGGGACAACCCAATTCAAACCATGAGCATGATCCGCACGATCATCCAAATGGGGCACGACCTCGACCGAGCCGTTGTGGTGGAGGGCCTTGAAGACGAAGGGATGATTGAAGCCGCGCGTCTTCTTGGTGCGCGCTACGGGCAGGGCTACGGCCTCGCCAGGCCGATGCCGGCGGACATGCTCGTCGGCTGGTGGCAACGCCACGGGGCATCGATGGTGACACCGCGCGGCGATGCACACTTTCGCACGTTCCTCGGCGCGCTGGCCTTTCAATGGATGCGCGCCCACAGCCACGAGCACCATTGCGCGGGCAGCCTGGAGTGTTGCCCGCTCACACGATTCACTGCGGAGCAGGGCCTGCAAGACAGCCCGTTGGCGTTGTGCCATGCGCGAGCACACAACAGCGATGGCCAGGATGCGGCCGGACACGAATTGATCCGGCTCCTGGTCAACGAGGTTCGCCTCGAGGCTCAAAACCCGGCTCCCCACGCGCTGACGCGAGGCGCCAATCGCGTCGGGACCTGAGCGGAAATTCGGCGATGACATGTCGTGCACCCCTGTCCGCCCTGCCGTCATCCAGGCCCACGATTGACCACGCTGACTTCCTGGTTGATGCGCATCAACCCCCAACGGCTCCAGCAACGCTGACCACCACGGCCCTTCCTCAAGAGCGATCCAGGGCCCTTGCACATCCCGAGACGTGACGCTTCGTCGCGGCCAGGGATGCGCGGATGGCTTGTTGTTGACCCGCAACGGCCCTTCCTTGATGTCTTCTCCTGCCGCGCTGTACGCCCAGCGGGCTTGCGTCGATTGCGTGCTTCTTTGCCCTTGATCAAAACAGCTTTGCGCGGCGAGGTGTCTCATTGCGCTTGAAAGGCCCAATTCGTGACTCGAAAGTTTCCAATTCACCCTTCACACCCTGAACGCGTTTGTTGGGGCTGTGAGCGCTACTGCGCCGCAGACTCCATGCGCTGTGGCAATGGGTCCGAACGGACACAGCATCCGGCTGAGCTCATGGGTGACGACTGGGCCGATTTCGGACTGGATGCCGAGGCCGCGCGAGAGCCGCCTTCAGCGGCACTCGAAGCTCCAACTCGGGGGTAAGCGCAGGCGTCGTGCACAAGCGTTCCATGTGCGCTCGTGCGGAGAAGGTCACGCGCCATTTGTGCACCGCCAGCAAGGCCAGGACTCGGTGCGTTACGGCCGGCCGGTGGCGCGTGTCCCTGTGAGTAACTTGCAATACCCCCAGAAATTGCGAGACATCAATCAAAACGCATCAGAATAAGACTATGTTGCACCGCTGTGGCATTGCATGAGGCAACGATGATGATGGAGGTCCGACGCAGCACACCGCCAGGGGCTATTCCGCAACAGCTCGGCCGAGGGAACTCAGGAGCGCAACATGATTGACGGTACCGTGGTGGAGTTGTCGCGAGTGCAGTTCGCTGCGACAGCCCTGTATCACTTCCTGTTCGTCCCGCTGACACTGGGACTGAGCTTTTTCCTTGCGGCCGCCGAGACGGTGTACGTCACGACCGGCAAGCCGATCTACAAGGATATGGTGGATTTTTGGGGAAAGCTTTTCCTCATCAACTTTGCTTTGGGCGTGGCCACTGGGCTCACCATGGAGTTCGAGTTCGGCACGAACTGGTCCTTCTACTCCGGCTTCGTTGGCGATATTTTCGGCGCACCCTTGGCCATTGAAGGCCTGATGGCCTTCTTCATGGAGTCGACTTTCGTTGGCCTCATGGTCTTCGGCTGGAAACGTCTGACCAAGATGCAGCACCTGATCGTCACGTATTTGGTGGCCATCGGCTCGAACCTGTCAGCGCTGTGGATTCTCATCGCCAACAGCTTCATGCAGGATCCGCAAGGAGCGAAGTTCAACCCTGTGACCATGCGCATGGAGCTCGCAAGCTTCGGCGACCTCATCTTTAGCCATGATGCCCAGGCCAAATTCGTCCATACGAGCATTGCAGGCTATGTAACCGCGTCGATTTTCGTCGTGGGCATCAGCGCCTGGTATATGTACCGTGGTCGTCATGTCGATCTTGCCAAGCGTTCATTCCGCATGGCCTCGTTGTTCGGTGTGCTCGCCACGGCAGGCGTGATCACGCTTGGGGACGCCTTAGGTTTTGTCGGCGGGCAGGCACAGCCATCCAAGCTTGCCGCGATGGAAGCAATGTGGCAAACGGAACCCGCGCCAGCACCCTTCAATGTCATCGCTTGGCCATCGCAGAGCCAGAAGGCGAATCGGTTCGAGATTCAGGTTCCCTACGTGCTCACCCCGCTGTTGACCCACACCATGACGCATACCGTTCCCGGCATCGACCAGATCGTCGCCGGCAACGTCAAGCGCATTGAAGATGGCATTCCCGCAGTCGAGGCGCTCAAAGTGCTGAGTTCGGATCCGACGAACGCTCCGGCCTTGGCGCAATTCGATGCGCATCAAAAGGATCTAGGCTACGGCTTTCTTGTGAAGCGCTACGCGGCCGATCAGGACGTGAGCAAGGCCACGCCTGCGGACATTCAGAAAGCCGCCTGGGACACGATTCCCGACGTGTTCAGCATGTTCTGGACCTTTCGTCTCATGGTCGGCATGGGGCTTCTGATGCTGGCATTCTTCGTCCTCTCGGTGATCTTTTCCATTCGCGGTGACATCATGCGGCAGCGCTGGTTCCTGAAAATCGCGCCATGGATGATTCCAGTGCCTTTTGTTGCTTGCGAAATGGGCTGGCTGACCGCCGAGATCGGCCGTCAGCCCTGGACGGTATTCGGGCTGCTGCCCACCTGGATGAGCGCATCCACGCATAGCGTGGGCTACATGGTTTTTTCGCTGGTTGGCTTTGTCACGCTGTATTCGATTTTCATCGCCATCGAGATGTATCTGATGGTCAAGTTCATCCGCAAGGGCCCCGAAAACGATGCCGGCGGCTCAGCCCCGCCGCCGGCGTATGGGCGCGGCGGCTTCGTCCCCGCAGGCGCGATGATGCACAAGGAGGGCTGAATCATGGAACTCTATCTTGCACTGAAAGTGCTTTGGTGGCTTCTTCTCGGCGTTTTGCTCATGGGCCTGGCCATCATGGTGGGCATGGACATGGGTGTGGGTACCTTGCTGCGCTTCGTCGGCAAGACCGATACTGAACGCCGCGTGTGTCTGAACGCCATCGGCCCGCACTGGGATGGCAACCAGGTCTGGTTCATCCTGGGAGGCGGCGCCATCTTCGCTGCCTTTCCCCTGCTCTACGCCACGGCGTTTTCCGGCCTTTACATTGTGATGCTGTTGCTGCTGTGGACCATGATCATGCGTCCGCTTGGCTTCGAGTACCGCAGCAAGCTGCCCTCGGCGAACTGGCGCAATATGTGGGACTGGGTACTTTTCGTCAGTGGCGCCGTGCCGATGATCATCTACGGAGCCGGCATGGGCAATATGTTCCTCGGTGTGCCCTTCCATTTCGCGTGGGATCTACGCTCCTACTACACGGGCAGCTTTCTGTCGCTGCTCAACCCCTTCGCCGTGATGGCCGGTGTGCTGTCGCTTTCCATGTCGATCTACATGGGCGGCGTCATGCTGATGGGCCGAGCGGGCGGTGAAGTCGCCAAGCGTTCGCAGAAAGCCGCGACGGGTGCAGCAATTGTGGCCCTCGTGCTGTTCACCATCGGCGGCTTTTGGGTTGCCACGATGAACGGCTACGTGCTCGACAAGGCCCCGGCTCCGGCCTTGGCGCAAACCCCCCTGCAGCAAAGCGTCAGTCTTCAACCGGGCGCCTGGCACGCCAATTTTCACGCGCACCCCGCCCTTTGGCTGGTCCCGCTGCTGGCGTACGCGGGCATGATTCTTGGTCTTTTGGCCGTGCGTGCCAACAAGCACACGCTGGCCTGGTGGCTCGGCGCGCTGGCGTGGATCGGCGTCATCGGAACGGCCGGCGTGAGCCTTTTCCCCTTCATGATGCCCTCAAGTTCCAACCCTTCACAGAGCCTCACCCTATGGAATTCCATCTCCAGCCAGACGACCTTGCAGTGGGCCACGGGATTCACCGCGGTGTTCGTGCCTCTCATCCTCTGGTACACGAGCTGGGCCTTCTGGATCATGCGCGGCACGGTGGACCCCAAAGCACTCGAGCATGATGGGCACGCGTACTGAATACCGAGGAGACCATGAAAACATTCTTCGTCTTTATCGTTTATTTTGTGATCGCCGTTATCGCCATCGTCCTGGGCGTGATCATCGGTGACTATGGCTCGTGGTACTTCGCCTGGCTCGTTGGCACCGGCATGATGGTTCTGGTTGCGGCAGCAGGCGGCGCCTGGATGGACAGTCAGGAAGAAGATGCCAAGGCTGGCAAGGGCGCGCATTAAGGCGGCTCCGACCACTTGCCGCGCGGCGTTATCTTCCATCAGTGCCAGTCCACGCGTGCCCACTTTTCCCAAAGCGCGGGTTGCATCGAAACGGCTTACACCGGAGTGCCCTGCTCATCCTCGGGTCAAACTCAGCCGCTCATACCCCGCGCCCTGGCATCCGCGCCCATGGATGCGTTGCAGGCGCGCCCCGACTTGCGCTCCTCCGCACGGCGGCGGGCAATGATCCCGGACGCAGTGCACAGAGCGCCTTGATCCGGGTACTCCGTTTGTTGGTAGTGCGTTGCCACCTTCACATCGCACAACGCGAGAGCGCCAAGCTCTCAGCCAGGACGGATCGCCGCGGGCTCAGGCAGCGGGTCGCGTGAGCGCGTCCTGCAAATCGCGAAACGGGCCTGGTTGCACGGCAAGGGTCGCGGGGGTACCCCGCTGCACGATACGCCCGCAATCCATCACGCCCACCTCGTCGACAAGCGTGGCCAGCGCGCCGAGGCGGTGCGTGATGAGTAAAACTGTGCGTCCCTGCATCGCCGAGCGCAGGGTGTCGAAAAGCTCCCGCTCAGTGACCACATCCAGACCTTCGGTCGGTTCGTCCAGCAGCAGGATGGGCGCGTCTTTCAGCAAGGCGCGCGCAATCGCCACGCGCCTTGCCTGCCCACCCGAAAATCGCATGCCGCCTTCGCCTAACGGCGTGAGATAACCTTCCGGCAGACCCATGATGAACTCGTGGATCTGCGCCGCACGGCACGCGGCGACAACTTCCCATTCCTGCGCATCGGGCTTGGCCAGAAGCAGGTTGTCGAGCACGGTTCCGTTGAAGATATAGGCGTCTTGCGACACGACGGCGAGCAAGGCACACGCCGCATCGGGCGCGTATGCGCGCAGTTCGTTCCCACCCAAGCGCACGCTGCCCTCTTCATAGTCCCAAAAGCGTGCAAGCACATTGACGAGGCTGCTCTTGCCCGCGCCGCTCGCGCCGACGATAGCCAGTCTGCCGCCGCTTTGGATATCAACCGTCAACCCGCGTAACGCCCAGGGGGTGTCCAAGGCGTAACGCATGCGAACCGCGTCGAACGCGATGCTCGCATCCCGCGGCTGTGGCGAGGGGTCAGGGGGCGTGCTGACCTGCGGCTTCGCATCGACCACAGCGAAAATGCGCCGAGCCGCGGCGAGCATTTCGCCCAGCAACTGCAAGGCCGCAGGCAGCGGTGCAACCGCCTCGAATGCGGCCAGGGCAAGAAGCGCCAGCATCGCAAGATCAGCCGGGGCCATGCGGCCTGCGGCGACTTTGGGTAAAACGCCAATCACTGCCAGCCACAATGCGAGATTTGCCGCCAGACCGACAGCCCCATTGGAGCGCCCGGCCAGATCGCTCAGACGCTTTTGCCGCGCCAGCAGATCAACCGACTGCTGCTGCACGCGTGCGTGCCACGCCGCTTCGCTGGCGTACACGCGCAGCTCAGCGCTTCCGGCCAGCGCATCGGCGACCGTGCTGCGCATCGCCGCGCGCAACTGCAGCGCCTGCGCACCGGGTTCGCGCCCATGCCTGCGCGTCCACGCGGGCAGCAGCACTCCGACCGCAAACAGCAACAGCAACGTCGACGCCGCCACGGTCACGCTGAACCAAGCCATTGCGGCGACGATGAGGATCACCGCGGCCGACCCCACCACGACGGGGACGAACAAACGCAGATAGACCTGGTTGAGTGTGTCGATGTCGGCCTGAATGCGTGAGAGGAGATCGGCGGCGCGGAATTTCTGCAAACGGGCCGGCGCCAACGGCTCAAGCCGCACGTAGAACCAGACGCGCAACCCCGCCAGAAGCCTGAACGTCGCCTCGTGGGTCAACAAGCGCTCGGCGTAGCGCCCGCCAGTACGGATGATCGCAAAGGCGCGAATCACCGCAGCCGGCGTGAAGTAGTTCAACGCAACGCCGGTGGCCCCGGCAATCGCCATCGCTGAGACGAACCAGCCCGATAGCGCAAGGAGGCCGACGTTCGCCAGCAGTCCAGCGAGCGCCACAGCGACTCCCCCCATCATCCATCGCCAATAAGGAAGGAACAGGCTCCAGAGTCGCACCAGATCTGCGCGTGCCTGGCGCGGATTGCTCGGAGCACCGTCGTCGTCGCCAGGCAAGCGCTCGGGCAGTGCGGTCGTGGCATCGTGCGCAGCGCTTACCGCTGCGCCTTGCACGGGTGTCGGTGCGCATTTGCGTTTCATGCCACTTCTGCACCGGTCTGCAGCATGCGCGCGAAGGCACCGCCAGCGTGCGCCAATCGATCCTGCGGCCCGGCATCAACCACGCGCCCGGCGTCAAGCACGACGACATGGTCTGCGAGCGCGAGCGTGTGCAGCCGGTGGGTGAGCATGAGGACGGTTCGACCGCGGGCGAGCACGGCTAACGCGTCCATGACGTCACGCTGGCTTTGCGCATCCAGATGCGCCGTGGGTTCGTCGAGCACAAGAACCGGAGCGTCTTTCAGGAAGGCGCGCGCCAGGGCGATGCGCTGAACCTGCCCGCCGGACAAGCCCGCGCCACGCTCGCCGAGCATCGTGTCGTAACTGTGGGGGAGCGCACGGATAAACGCGTCAGCCTGCGCGGCGCGGGCGCAAGCCACAATGTCATCGAGGGATGCATCCGGCTTGCCCAAGCGGATGTTGTCGGCCACGCTGCCTGCGAACACGTGCGCGCGCTGCGGGACCCAGGCGAGCTGCGCAAGCCAGGTGTCTTCGTTCACTTCGGCAAGATCGACATCCGACACCAGGATGCGCCCGCGCTGCGCTCGTGCGAAACCCAACAGCACGTTAAGCACTGTGCTCTTGCCCGCACCGCTGACGCCGACAACGGCCGTAACGCTGTTCGCCGGGACTTCAAAGCTGCACCCAGCCAGCGCCTCATGCTTGCCGTCATAGCTCAGGAACACCTCGTCAAAGCGGATCGGGTGTGCAACGCGCGGCAGGCTTGCGAGCCCATTGCGGCGTGCAGGAATCGGCTCGGCGAGGATCTGCAGGATGCGTTCGGAGGCGCCAATCGCGTCCATGCGCAAGTGGTAGACGGCACCCATGTTGCGCAGCGGCGCGTAAAACTCCGGAACGAGCACAAGCACGAAGAATCCTGGTAGAAAATGCAATTCTCCCCACAGCAGCCGAAAGCCGATGAGCACGGCGACAAGCGCAATGCCCGCTGTCGCCAAAAACTCCAGCACCACCGACGACAGAAACGCCACGCGCAGGACTTGCATGGTGCTGGTGCGGTAGTCGTCCGAGACCTGCGCCACCACGTCCGCTTCGCGCTTGCTGGCACCAAAAAGCTTCAGCGTCGTCAACCCTTGCAGCGTGTCGAGAAGGCGTCCCGCCAAGTACGCGAGCTTGCGCCACTGCCGCTGGTTGAGTTCCTCGGTACCCTTGCCGATCAGCCACATGAACAGCGGGATCAACGGCCCGGTGATAAGCAGCACAATCCCGGAGATCCAGTCAACTGGCAGGACGGCAACCAGAACCATCAGCGGCGCCAGCGCCGTGATGCTCATGGTCGGCAAATAGCGCGCGTAGTAACCTTCAAGCGCCTCCACCCCGTTCACGATGCTATTGAGCAGATCACCACGCGATTTGACTGCAATCCACACCGGTCCCAGGCGCTGCACGTGGGCTAGGAGCGTTGCGCGTAGATCCTGCCGCAGCTGCGCCCCTGCCCGGAACGCGACGCGCTCCGATGCCTGTACCAGCGCAAAGCGCAGGATGAAGATCGGCAGCAGTGCGGCGAGCCACGGCCACAACGCGGCAAGCGGCGTATGGCGCATCACTCCGGCGTCGATGACCCAGGCAAGCAGCGCTGCCTGCCCGATCAGGAGCAAACCAGCGCCCAGCCCCAGTGCCACCGCCATGTTGAGTTGGCGCTTGAGCCGCGGCTTAAAGCTCTTGAGCCAGACTTCAGGCCCGGCTGTGGCAACGGAAGCATCAGGAATAGCGGACATGGAGTAGTGCGATGCGCCTATGAACGGCGTGAGCATGATGTTAGCCATGCCCATCGCTGGCGCGCGGGTGGTGCGATCGCCGTCGTACCCCATCTGGGCGCAGGGCAAAATGCTTGACGGGCGTCAAAACGTGTTGCATCCAACTGCCTAGACTCACTGCTGATGTTCATCGTCGCGCAGCTGCTGCGTGATCCTTTCGTTCCGGAGCACTACGTCATGACAACGTCGGCATCACCACCCGCACCGCGCCTGCTCATCGCCGGCGCCGGATTCGGCGGACTCACCGCCGCGCGGCGGCTGCGCAAGCTTCTTCCACGCGCCGAAATCACCCTTGTTGCGCCGCAGGATGAATTCCAATATCTGCCCAGCTTGATCTGGATTCCCACGGGCCTGCGCCAAGGCCCGGAGCTGCGCCACCGCATCACGCCCATGCTTTCGCGGCTGCGCGTGCACTACGTGCAGGCTGCGGCCACTGGCCTCGATCATGCCGGGCGCTTGCTGCCCACGACGGCTGGCGACCTGCCCTACGACGCCTTGGTCATTGCCACGGGCGGGGCATGGCTCAAGAGCTTGCCAGGCGCCAAGGGCGTCCATGGTGTGTGTGAGGGCGTCGATGCCGCGTTGCAGGTGCGCGGGCGCCTGCAACAGCTCGTGAAGGACGGGGGCGGGCGCATCGCCCTGAGTTTTGCCACCAATCCCAAGGAGCCGGGCGCGCTGCGTGGTGGGCCCGTGTTCGAAATGCTGTTCGGCCTCGACACTTGGCTGCGCCGGCAGGGCGTGCGCGACAAGTTCGAACTCACTTTTTTCCATGCGTCAACGATGCCGGGGCAGCGCCTGGGGGAATCGGCGGTGAAGATGCTGCTCGCGCGCATGCAGCGCCAAGGGATCCGCACCGTGCTGGGGAAGAAACTTGCCGGCTTCGATGACCAAAACGTACAGCTCGACGCAAACGAGACGATTGCCAGTGACCTCACGCTGTTTATTCCTGGCATGCGCGGGCAGGACTGGTTCGCCAACACGAACCTTGAGCTCTCTGCGGGAGGCTTTCTCCAGGCTGATGCGTTATGCCGCACATCCGCGCCCGACGTGTACGTCGTCGGTGATGCCGGCAGCTACCCCGGTCCTGACTGGCTTCCCAAGCAGGCCCATATGGCGGACCTGCAGGCGCACGCCGTGGCGCGCAACATCGCCGACGTGCTGCGCGGACGTGCGCCCAGTCACAAGCCGCGCCCCGAGCTCGTGTGCATCGTCGACTCGATCGACAGTGGCGCGCTGGTATGGCGCAGCCGCCAGCACAACTTCATGTTCGCGAGCCGATGGCTTCATCATGCCAAGCGCGCCTTCGAGTGGTACTACCTGCGCGACCTGCGCGCCGCAGAGGCCTCAGCCGTGACCGGGTCCGCGTAGGTCTGTTGCCGGGATCGACCTGGAGGCACAAATCCACCGCGTCGCGACCCATGCCATGGACCTAAACGTGTCACTCGATGGGTAGTCGCATCGGCGTCACCTCGTGTGCGAAAGCCGTGTCACCGGCCGGGCACCGAGACCGACTTCCGCGCGCATTCCACGGGGACTGCCGCTTTGCGCCAACCCTGCGCTGGCCAAGCCCAGACCCTCATCGACCTCGAATGGCAGTCCAATTCGCCATCCCCAACACAGGTCATCTGAGCGCCGCATGACCCAAAGCAGGTGATCTCGCCTGAAATTTTTCCCACCTCTGGCGCGGCGGCGGATTCTGTCAAGAGTGCGGGTCTACCCTGCTGCGACGGGGCCTTCGGAGGACTGACCGCCCAGGACCGCCTTTTTCGAGCGCGGGTCTGGGGTTTGGGCCCCGATGGACGCCAGGAACCCTGGCTTGAAGGGCGAACGTCGAGCGCTGCACCGTCGAGGCGTTGTGCACCTGTGCGTAACGCGGCGCGAGGATGACGTGAATGTAATCACACGGTCACGCAGTAGACACCATGGAGGGTCTAAAGTTTCCAACATGGATGGGCAGTCCTCAGCAACGCGCGGCGTCGGGTCGTGATACACCGGTGAGCGATTCAATGATCCCGGTTTCGGGACTTATCCGCCAGGCTTGCTCCGCGAGGATTTTTCAAAAGGAGAACGATCATGATGTGGTTCAACCATCCTGGCGGGTTCGGCTACGGCTACGGAATGATGGGCGGCTTCGGCTGGATCTTCATGGTTCTGATCATCGTCGTTGTCTTTGTCTTGCTGTTCGGCGTATTCCGACAGTTCGCGGATGATCGCCGTGATCGTCGAATGCTCACGCGTGGAGCACGCGACATTTTGGACGAGCGCTATGCCCGCGGCGAAATCGACACCGATGAGTACAAGCGCAAACGTGCCGATCTTGATAGCTGATCACATTTCCCGTGCTCTGTGGTAGCGGGGCCCATTTGCAAGCGTTTTCATTTTTCACAAGGAGATCATCATGAACAAGCAAACCATGCGTGCACTCGTTGCCACACCTGCGCTGGCCCTGGCCTTGGCCGCGGGCGGCTTTGTCGCTACGCACGCAGCCGAGCCGGCCAGCTCTGCAGCCCCCGCCCATGGGCCCGGATACGGAATGGGGCCTGGCATGATGGGTGGCAATGGTCCGTGGGGCAATGCTCCGGACGGTGGTGGATACGGCCCCGGAGCAGGCTATCACCGAGGCGGGCCGGGCGGCTATGGCCCTGGATCACACGCACGAGGCTTCGGTTACGGCGCCCCCTGGATGATGGGGGGTGGTTACGGCGGCAATGGCATGGGTCCGTGGATGATGGGCGGCGGCTACGGCAGCTGTGGCATGGGCCCCGGCATGAGGAGGCATGGAGCAGGTGCCGCCCTAGGCTTGACCGATGCTCAGCAGAAGAAGATTGCGACGATCGAAGACGCGCAGTTCAAGAAACAGTGGACATTGATGCCACAAATGCACGCGGCGATGTTGGCGTCTTCGCGCGCTTTCGAGGCCGGAACGATTGACGTTGACGCGGCAATGAAGTCCGCCAAGGCGATGGAGGACCTGCGCCTGCAAATGTTGCGTAACCATCTGGAGGCGATCAAGCAGATGGACGCCGTGCTGACGCCAGAGCAGCGCGCCAAACTTCACCAGGGCAGGCCATGGCGCTCGCAGTAGACACAGTACACGGGTGACCTTGGGGTTGACACTGAAGACAACTCACAAGGTTCACGCCGGGCCGTTGCATCGACGGGTTGAATCCGCCATGGCCTGTTGACGGCGATCTGGATAAGCGGTGTTTGGACATCCTCCCGAGGTCGGCGCCCGAGAATCCCGAGCGGCTCAGACGCGGGCCGGTGCCGTCCCCTGATGGCCACCGGCGGGCTGCTGTCTCCGGGGGCATGGCTGCCCCGCGCCCTTGGCCGGCTCACCGCGCACATACGGCGCTTGGCACATCGTGAACGGTGTGACACGCACGGCGCCGTCCTCGAAGCCGCGCGTCGGGTGCGCAAAGCAGCCCGGCGTTTGGCGCCCGTCGTTTGCCGCTGGCTCACAACAGGGTCAGGTGCGGCTCGTGTTTAGCGGTGGCACGCAAGACGACTCTCCCACACCATAGGAGCTTGCCACTCAGTTCCCGGCGGAATTCAGCCCCACCGGGATCGCGGAAGAAACAGTTCAGACGGCGCCTTGCCAGAGCAACTTTGCTGTTTGCAAAAATCTCACACTCCATTCGGCCTGCCGTTGGCGTTGCCGCTAGAGTGAGGCAATAAAGGCAAAAATGAAGGCTCTCACTTTGTCGGGGAACGTTGATGAAACTGCTGCTTGTCGAGGATGAAATCAAGACTGGCTCGTATCTCAAGCAGGGACTCACCGAGTCCGGATTCATCGTGGACTGGGCACGCAGCGGCTTGGATGGCCAGCATCAGGCAATGGCCATGGCATACGATCTGATCGTGCTTGACATCATGCTTCCCGACGTTGACGGCTGGCGCATCTTGCGCTCGCTGCGCGAGAGTGGAAACGACACGCCGGTGATGTTCCTGACTGCGCGCGATCGCGTCGAAGATCGGGTCAAGGGGCTCGAACTGGGGGCCGATGACTATCTTGTCAAGCCATTCGCCTTTACTGAACTGCTTGCGCGCGTGCGCACGCTGTTACGCCGTGGTCGTAGCACGCCACCGACAGAGTCCCTTCAGGTCGCCGATCTGATTCTCGACCTGCCACGTCGCCGCGCCGCCAGAGGCGGTACACGCATTTCCCTCAGCAGCAAGGAATTCGCGCTCCTCGAACTTCTGATCCGCCGCCGGGGCGAGGTGCTGCCCCGTTCCTTGATTGCTTCCCAAGTGTGGGACATGAACTTTGACAGCGACACGAACGTGATCGACGTCGCAATCCGGCGCCTGCGCGCGAAGATCGACGAGGGCTTCGAGCCCAAACTGATCCAGACCGTGCGCGGCATGGGCTACACCCTGGACGTGCCCGATGCACCCTGAAGATGGGGGGCGTCGCCCGACGTCCCTGGCAGTACGCGTCACACTTTTGGTTGGGCTCGCGACGACGACGATGTTCCTGCTCGCAGCCTGGGGCATCGAGCGTTCGATCGAACGGCATTTCGCGCAGATGGACCTTGTCGAGCTTCAGGGCACGTGGCAGTCGGTCCGTGCAGCACTCAAGCCAATGAATCGGGCAACGAACGGCGCGTCTGACCAACGCAAACTGGCCGAAGCGGTGGCCGGAAGTCACAATGTTGATGTGCTTGTGCTGGACGCCAGCGGCCACCAACTCTACGAGACGACGCCGCCTGCGCTTTCCGCGCTGATGCGGGGAATTCCTCCGGCTGAGCGCCTCGATCTGGATACGCTTGTGGTCTGGAAAACGCCACAACACACTTACCGTGGTGCGGTATTGCGCAGCGGTCGTGACACCGTGGCCGTGGCCACGACCATCGACTTTCATCTGCAATATCTGCTGCAGTTGCAGGAAGCGCTGTGGGCGGGAACGCTGCTGGCAAGCCTCGTCAGCGTGTTCGTGGCACGCCTCGCTGTGCAGCAGGCACACGCGCCGCTTCGTCGCATCAGCGCCCGCATGCGTGAGATGACGACCGATCGACTTCATGTGCGTCTGAATCCCCAACAGGTTCCGATTGAGTTGGCTGATCTTGTGATCGCCTTCAACGCGATGTTGACGCGCATTGAGCAGAGTTTTCTGCGCCTGCGGGATGTGTCTGCGGACATTGCCCACGAGCTGCGCACCCCTGTCACCAACCTGACGACGCACACACAGGTTGCGCTGTCCATGGCGCGTGACGTTGAGGCCTATCGCGAAGTCCTTTATTCGAACCTCGAGGAATTTGAGCGCATGGGATCGATGATCAGCGACATGTTGTTTCTGGCCCAGGCCGAGCAGGGTCTGACAAAACAGCACACTGAGGGCGTTGATCTCGCGGTCGAAGTGCGGGCACTGTTCGACTACTTCGAGGCTTGGGCGGAGGACCGCAAGGTGGGGCTCGAACTCGAAGGCGGGGCCAGTTCGGTCGATGGTGACCGCTCGATGTTGCGCCGAGCACTCAGCAACTTGATTACCAATGCGATCCGCTACACACCATCAGGCCGCTCGATCATCGTAAGTCTGTCGCAGAACGGCCAGCGGGTCACCGTCAACGTCTGCAACCCGGGTCCAGACATTGCGCCTGAACACCTGGGGCACCTTTTCGAGCGCTTCTACCGGGTTGATCCTTCACGCCAACGTCGCGGCGAAGGCGCAGGATTGGGGCTGGCTATCGTCAAATCGATCGTCGAAGCTCACGGAGGTGATGTCTCGGTAACATCAACGCACGGGACGACGTGTTTCGTGATGCACCTTCGAGCGGCTCGCTCCTGGACGTAGTCCCCTCACACGGCTTTGCCGTTCCAGTGCGTGGTTCAGCGCGCGCCAACGTGCTCCCGACGGAGCCGGTGCATGGCGTAGCGTCGCTCGTGGTGGTGGTGACTGCATGATGGCACGGTGCTGCACCAGCGTGTCGCTGGGCCTCGTCCCGCAGACTCTCCAGAGTCCAGGCGTGCCCCTCCCGGCGCGACGAGGCCGTCATCCTTTTGTCATATGCAAGCGCTGTAATGAGGCTGTCGTAATACGCCTTCGGACCTGGAACCCACCTGCCGGTGGGCATCGATGCGCCGTCGCACGTTCCAGTGAATTCCCCGACCAAACACTCCGTCCTTCGTGTGTGCTTTGCTTCGTCCTCCTCGGATTGCAGCGACACCAACTCTCAGCCCGTAACACCGGAAGTGTCTTTGCAACGCCTTCGCGAAGGCGACGCCTGGGCCGCGCTTGCCGTCAGCGGGCACGACGTGCGCGAACTGATCGACTGGCTGATGCGGTTACGCCAAGACCCTGGCGGGCATATCCCCGGCGTGCTTGTCTTCCTTCCCGATAGCGCCGATCCCGGCGCGCTGGCCGCCTTGCGCGCCGGCGCCGACGCTCTGCTGCCGCTTGACAGCCAACCTCAATTGATTCGCGCGCAACTGGCGCGACTACGCGAGCGCATCGCACCCCAACCCGCCGGTTGGTTGCAATTAAACACCCACGCGCGCCTCGACGGTCAGGGGCGCACGATTCAGGCCGAAGTCCAGGGGCAAATGCGCACGCTGATGCTGCCGCCGCAGATCTTCCACTTGCTGTGGGCGCTTGCCGCACACTCCGGTCACGTGCAAAGCCCTCAAGCCCTGCGCGTGGCGATGGACATTCCGGCGCGCGCCCACCACGACACGCTGCACACGGCCATCGGCCGCCTGCGCCGCGCCTTGCGACCGCTGGGCCTGCATGACCATGTGCAAACGGTCCATGGGAGCGGCTATCGATGGTCCGATGGTCTTCCCCACGCGCGAGGCGACGCGCTATGAGCCACTGCGTTGCGGACGATCGGAAAGCCCGTCCGGTGACGGAATCGGGTGAGGCTCACAGCCAGTGGCACATCAGAGCTTGGCCATCATGCCGCAATATTTCGACACACAAGGATCAGCCGCGGACAGGAATCCGTCAGGATTTTGTCTCGTGACAGTCACGCGACGGCCCTCGAATGGCGGTTTGCAGCCGTGAGACATCGGATCTCACGGACAAGTCGAACCCGACCCATTCTGGAGGATTACATGCAAGACCCGATGACGGCGCCCATGGTGCCCGCTTTCAAGCCCAGCCTTCTGGCGCAGGCGCTGCTTGCGGCCATGTTGGCTACGCCAATTGTTGCCTTTGCTCAGAACGCGCCGACCGATCTTGGCAGCGTCCAGGCGGGCGCCTCGGGCGCGTCCCGGATGACCGCTGCCCAGCATGAGAAGGCAAAGCAGGAAAGCGCGCCCCACCAAGCCATTACCCAGGGCTCACTCGCCGCAAAGCAGCCGCAGTCCATTATCAGCCAGCACGTCATCCAAAACACCGACGGCTCTGCCGCGAACTACACCGACATCATCAGCATCGCCCCCAGCGTGGTCAGCGTGGACCCCAATGGTCCGGGCCTGATGGAGTCGCAGGGTGGCCCGACCATCCGTGGCTTCCAGGATGGCCAGTACAACGTCACTTTCGACGGCATTCCATGGGGGGATTCGAACGACTTCACCCACCACTCGACCTCCTACTTCATGCCGCAGGACATCGGCCAGGTTGTCGTCGACCGTGGCCCCGGCGATGCCAGCAACCTCGGCCCGGCGACTTTCGGCGGCAGCGTCAAGGTGAGGTCCAAGGATCCCCTGGACGTACCCACGACGACCTTGTACGGCACCTTCGGCAGTTTCAACACCAAACTTCTCGGCGCCGAGTTCGACACCGGGGTGATGAAAAACTACGGTGACCTTCGCGCCTTCTTCGATTACCGACAACTCAAGAGCGACGGCTACCTTACAGGCACCGGGCTGCGGCGCCAGAACCTGTTTTTCAAGGCCCAGAAGCCGGTGGGCGACAGCTCGCTGCTGACACTCGTAGCGATGAAGAACGATCTGACCCAGCACTTCTCGCTGGGCGCCACATCCTTCCCCTACGTCGATCCCAACAACGGGACCAGCGGCCTGCCGGGGCAAATCCAGGTCTTCGGCCCGAACTACGGGATGAACAACAACCCGCTGAGCCAAGCCTACAGCGGCTACAACTACGACAGCATCTCCACGGACTTCGAGTACCTGGGACTCAAGACAAGCCTGGGCGCCGTCCAGCTGGACAACAAGGTCTACACCTACGGCTACTACCACGACGGCTATAACGGCCTTGACCCCAACGGCGGCAACTATGCGTACGGCACGCTCAATGGGCCGGCCGGCTCGCCAGGGGACGGCACCTTCCCCGCTGGCGCAGCGACGACGAATGGGACGGTCTACGGCGCCAACAACGTGCCTGGCCAAAAGATGCAGATGAACTACCGCTCGTGGGGCGACATCCTTCGCATGTCGCAGCAGCTCGGTCAGGGCACGTTGAAGTACGGTTTGTGGGCTGACCACCAGACTAACGACCGCTACCAGTATGAGATCGACTGGACCAACGGAGGCGCCTACAACGCTGCCACGACTCTGGCCGCTACCGACCGCCTGATGTATGACACCCTGGTGCAGGCCCAGCCCTACGTCGAATACGCCTGGACGGTCACCCCCAGCCTGACGGTCACGCCCGGCCTGAAATATGCGTACTTCCGCCGCACCATCGATGCGCCAGTCAATCAGAAGACCAACTCCCCGCTGAACTATGCGCAAAGCTGGGGCAAGGCGCTTCCCGCGGTGGACGTGCACTATGCGATCGCACCAAACTGGAGTGCCTACTTCCAGGCCGCAAAGGGCTTCCTGGCGCCCAATCTGAACGTGTTTTTCGTCACCAACCCAACCATCAGCGATCAGGGTCTGGCGCCAGAGGAAACCACGAACTACCAGGTTGGCACGACGTGGAAGTCCCAGCGCCTAACGCTGTCCGGCGATCTGTACTCGATCGACTTCAGCAACCAGGTCAATAAGAAGACGATCGCCGGCAACACGATCTTCTACAACCAGGGCGGCACGAAGTACAAAGGCGTCGAGGGCGAAGCGACCTACTACGTCGGCAGCGGCGTGAGCGTGTATGGAAACGCGTCTTACAACAGCGCCAAGGTCGACTCCTCCGGCCTGCAAGTTGCCGGCGTCCCCAAGACGACAGGGGCACTGGGCCTGATCTACAACCGTGGCGCCTGGTATGCATCGGCCGTGACCAAATTCGTCGGCTCACGCTCCGGGGATGTCACAGGGTCGTCGCCGGGCAGCACCGAGCTCTATCCGCTCAAGAGCTACAGCGTGACCAACCTGGCGCTGAACTACACCGTGCAGGGCTCGGAAGTGGTCCCGCACGGAACCAAGATCGGCGTGCAGGTCTTCAATGTGTTTGATAACAACGATCTCTACGCTCTGGCCGGCTACACCGCCAATAACGTACCGCTGTTCTGGACCGTGCCGGGCCGAAGCCTGATGTTGAACTTCTCCGTGCCGTTCCAGTGAGATGGGATCTGCCGACGCGCTCGACGTACGCGCTGCGGCGTGGCGCAACTCAACCCCCATGGGTCGCGGGGTTGAGTTGCCTTTGACGGGGCGCCGACCTTGCGCCGCCCGGTCCTTTGAACGGCCCCCAACCAGCATGCCACTGGCTACCGCGCATTCATCTTGTCTGGAGTTTCACCATGTCCGTTGACACCATTGCCCATATCGCCCGCATGTCGGGCGGCATCCTCTACCTCATGGCCGTGCTTCTGCTCGTAGCGCTTGCCGTGGCCATTGAACGCTTCTGGGCGCTGTCGCGCATGCAGGGCCAGTGCAGGATCTGGGTGTACGAACTCAAGAGCCATACCCGTGTCGACTCCCGCGCACTGGAAGCCCAAGTGCAGGCCCAGCCTGACGCGCCCGCCTCCCAAGTCGTCGCCATGGCCCTGAGCCACAGCATGGACGACTCGCTCGAGCATTTCTCCAATTTGCTCGAAGAGGCTGTGATGGACCAGGCTCCGCGCGTGGACCGCGGGTTGTGGGCGCTCGACACGATCGTCACGCTGGCCCCGCTGCTCGGATTGCTGGGCACCAT
>JABBOE010000161.1 GCA_019351955.1 Pseudomonadota bacterium | reverse complement strand
ATCTCTGTGCTCCTGTCTCAATCCCCGTAGGGAGGGAGGCATCCATCACATCTCCTGTTTGAGGTGGGAGCGGCTTTAGTTCAGTCGTTCGATGACCACATGGGCAGCATGGCTGCGCACTTGTGCGGCGTCACCGAGATTGGCGCCGATCTGGCCGAGCTTGGTGTGTGCGAAGGCCGTGGCCAAGCGCGCGACGTCTTCGACGGATGCTCCAATGTTGATCCCGGCAACGATGCCGGCGACCATTGCGTCGCCGGCGCCCACGGTGCTGGTTGGGCGCATCGCAGGGAGCCGTGCGTGCAGCGCCGCGTCGCGCGTGACGAAGATGGCCCCTTCGCTGCCGAGCGAAACGGTGACCAGCACCACCCCGCGAGCCAGCAGGTCGCGTGATGCCGAAATCAGGTCGGCGTGCGTCGGCAAGGGGCGTTCAGCCCAGGCCTCAAGTTCGTTGCGGTTGGGTTTGATGGCATGGGGCAGGGCCGCCGCTCCACCCTGGAGCGCCGCAGCGAGCGGTGGGCCCGAGGTGTCGAGCACCACGCGCACCTGGCGCGCGGCGAGTTCACCGATGCAATGGGCGTACGTATCCTCGGGGAAGTCGGCAGGCAGACTGCCAGCGAGTACGACGATGGTGCCGCTGCTGGCCAGCTCGAGTACCGCATCGAGTCCCCTCTGCAGTTGTTCTGGCGCGAGGTCGGCTCCCGGCAGGTTGATGTCCGTCGTGTCTCGAGAGTCGACAAGTTTGACGTTGACTCGGGTAAGACCCGAGAACCGGCAAAAGCGGTCCTCAATGCCTTTGGCGGCGAAAAGTTCGGTAAATGGCGCGTCATTGTCCTTGCCGAGAAGACCGGTTGCCACCACGCGCTGGCCCCAGTCGGCGAGGCAACCGGCGACGATCACGCCCTTGCCGCCCGGGTCGAAGCGCACGGCTCGCGCCCGATGCACGGTTCCCGGGCGCAACGCATCCAAGGTGATGGTTTCGTCGATCGCGGGGTTGAAGGTGACGGTGATGACTGGCGGCTGCGGAGCGTTCATGGGGCCTCCTCGTCCAGTGCGCGCACTGCCTGTGCGGATTGGGAGGCCAAGGCCCGGGCGGCGAGTTCCTCGAGTGATTGGCGGTTGCTTGCGCGCATCCGCGCCTTCACGCCGGGGATGTCGCGAGGCGTCATGGACAGTTCGTGCACGCCCAGGCCCGCGAGCAAGGTCGCGCCGAATGGGTCGCCGGCGATGCCGCCGCACACACCGACCCAGCGGCCGTGGCGGCTCGCGCCTTCGACCGTGCTGCGGATGAGGCGCAAGACCGCGGGATGAAGACTGTCGGCCTGTGGCGCAAGCTCCGGGTTCTGGCGATCCATGGCCAAGGTGTACTGGGTCAGGTCATTGGTTCCGATGGAGAAGAAGTCCACGTGGGCGGCCAGAAGGTCGGCCTGGATCGCCGCAGCCGGAACTTCGATCATGATGCCGATGGGCACCTGAGGCGCGCCGAGTTCGGAACGAACCAATTCGCATGCGGCACGCAGTGCGCGGACTTCATCTTCGCTGGTCACCATGGGAAACATGATGGACAGATCGCCACCGCCTTTGGCTGCCCGGTAGAGCGCGCGCAACTGGGGTTGCAGCAGGTCCGGGCGGCGCAGGAGCAAGCGTGCCCCACGCACGCCCAGGAACGGGTTGGCCTCCTGCGGCAGTTGCAGATGTGCGACTTGCTTGTCGCCGCCGATGTCGAGTGCGCGCACGATCAGGGGCCTGCCGTCGAGTGCATCGATCATGCCGCGGTACACGGCGAACTGGGCGTCCTCGTCGGGGGTTTCGCCGCGTTCGAGAAAAAGAAACTCCGTGCGCATCAACCCGACGCCTTCAGCGCCTTCGTGCAGCGCAAGCGGTACCTGGTCGGGAAGGTTCACATTGGCGCCGATGGCCACCGTGTGCCCGTCGCTGGTGCGGGCCGGCTTGCTGCGCTCGGCCTTTTCCTCCGCGCGGCGCGTGCTTTCTCGCGCGATCCAGTCCCGCGCTGACGCAAGGTCCGGCTCGCCGGGTTCAATGTAAAGCTTACCCCCCGCTCCGTCGATGATGGCTTGGGTGCCGCTATGCAGCGCCATCAAGGTGGCCCCAGCGCCAACGATGGCAGGCAGCCCCAGCGTGCGGGCCAGGATGGCCGTGTGCGACGTTGGCCCGCCCTGCGCGATGGCAAGCCCCACGACACGCCGCATGTCAATGGCTGCGGTATCGGATGGCGAAAGGTCGTCCGCGACAACGATGCAGGGCGTGTCGGGCAGATCCGAGAGGCTTCCAAGCTGGACGGAGGGTTCCAGTCGTGCCAGTACGCGCCGTCCGACGTCGCGCAAATCCGATGCACGCCCGGCCAGGACGGGATTGCCCAGCGCGGCGAGACGGCAGGCCATGCGTTCGACGGCCTGGTTCCAGGACCATGCCGCGCCGTGGCCCTCGACCATGATCTGGCAAGCCAGTGTGATGAGATCACTGTCCTTGAGCAGCTCGCGCTGCGCGCGAAAGATGCCGGCCTCGGCCGCACCAAGGCGTCGCGCGGTATCGTCCGCCAGTGCGGTGAGTTGTTCTTGCGTGCCGACGATGGCGGCATTGAGCTGATCGGCGCCCTGGTCGAGCGTGCCGGGCAGGTCTGGGACCTGAGGCTGAGCCGCTGCAAGGATATGCAGGGTACCCATAGCGAGGCCGGGACTTGCCGCAATGCCGGGGACCACGGCGAGCCTGCCGGGAGGCGACCAGGCCGAGCCGAGCACGGGTGTGGCCGCTTTCGCTGCATCGGCCTGCTCCTGGGGGGTGAGCGCGTCGATCAGCGCGCGAAAGCTCTCGAGCGCGGCGCGTGCGCCTTCACCGTCGGCCGAGAGGGTAACCGTCTGCCCATAGCGCAGGCCCAGGCCCAGCAGGCCCACGAGATTGCGCGCGTCGGTCACTTCGCCTCCATGGCGGGCCTGCATGCGCACACCGCATTTGCGTGCCGCCTCGACCCACACCGACGCTGGGCGCGCGTGCAATCCGGCCGGGTAGCGCACCATCCATTCGATGCGTTCAGCCAGATCCGAGGTCGCCTGCGTGGGCACAGGCGCTGCGTCGTCGCCGAGCGCGGCAAGAAGATCGGCCGCGTGGGGGGTTGTGAAGAGGGCCTGCAGGCGCTGTTCATCCTGGATTAGGCGGGTGAGCCGGCGCAGGATGGCGATGTGGTTGTCCGACTGCGCGGCGATGGCCACCACCAGATTTGCACGCTGTCCTGGGTTCCACTCCACCCCTTGCGGAATTTGAACAATGGCCAGTCCGTCGCGCAGCACCTGATTGCGGTCCTTGCCCAAGCCGTGGGGAATGGCCACGCCGTGACCGAGATACGTATTCGCGATGTCCTCGCGGGCCATCACGCTGGCCTCGAAGCCCGGGGCCACGCAGCCGCTGGCGATAAGCAGCTGGGTGGCTTCGGCAATCGCGGACCCCTTGTCCCGAGGGCGCGACGCCAGCCTGATACGTGCTACTGAAAGCAGCTCGGCAGGGGAAGCAGCTACCATGATTGTCTCCTTTTTAGGTTTTTAAATGATAACGTTTACATTCAGGCATTCAACCTAGAAGGCTTGGTGTTTACCCTGAATATTGGCAAAAATCCCTGGGTATCAGTTCATCCAGTAGGAACGAATTGTTGTTTTTGTGATATCGTTTACACATGAGCTCAAGTATCAAGGATGTCGCCCGGGTTGCTGGGGTGTCGGTCGCCACCGTGTCGCGCGCGCTCAGCGGTGTGGCAGCGGTCAGCCCCAAGCTGATGGTGCGTATCGACGCTGCAATCCGTGAAACCGGCTATCGCCCCAATCTCTCGGCACGGCGGCTGCGTTCGCGCCACTCCGGCACCATTGGGTTGATCCTTGCCGACCTGCGCAATCCGTTTTTCACGGCCGTGAGCCGCGCGGTGGAGGATGTCGCGTATCAGCACGGCCTGCGCGTCATTTTGTGCAACACCGACGAAAATCCCGATAAGGAGGCGATCTACCTCAAGTTGATGGAAGAGGAGCGCGTCACCGGCGTGATCTTCGCGCCGACGCGACAGACCGCGCAGACCCTGGATCAGCGCGACATCGGGTTTCCGCTGGTGTTGATCGATCGTGTCAGCCCGCACGGGCAGCAAGATGCTGTTGTGTTGGACAACAGCGCCGCAAGCGCGATGCTCATGGAGCATCTCCACGCCCAGGGATACCGCCGAATCGCCGGAATTTTTGGCAATGCCAGCAGCAGCGGGATCGAGCGACACGACGGTTTCGTCGCAGCCGCTTTGCGCCTCGGTCTGCAGATTCAGACGGCGTTCGTGCCACCCCAGATCGAGGCCGCGCAGACCGAGGTTCGCCATCTTCTTCTTGAGCGCAGTGAGCGGCCGCAGGCGTTGGTGGCGAGCAACGGCCTGCTGCTCATGGGGGTCGTGCGTGCCGCGCGTGCCGCCGGTTTGGCGATACCCGAGGATGTGGCCGTGGCGGGTTTCGACAACGAGAGCTGGACCGAACTCGTCGGTCCGGGCTTGACGGTTATTGAGCAGCCTCTGGAGGCCATTGGCCGCACGGCAATGTCGATCCTGCTCGAACGCTTGGACAATCCGGCGCTGCCGCCGCGCAAAGTCCTTCTCGGCGGGCGGTGTGTGGTGCGAGGTTCAACGGCAGCGCTTGCGCCGCACGCGCAAGCGGATGCACAAGTGAGCCACGTTGTCGACTCAATGCCGCATCAAACCTTCTAGAGCAGCCCACGCCGTCTCGGGCAGGATGCCGCGCAAACAGTTGAGGTGTCCAAGCGGGCAGGCGCGTGCGAAGCATGGGCTGCACGGCAAATGCAGCCAGAGCGTGGCACTGTGGTGGGCTGCGGGCGGCGTGTGGCGAGGGTCGGTTGAGCCGTAGATGCCAAGCGTGGGGCGGCTCAGCGCAGCGGCAATGTGCATCAGCCCCGAGTCATTGCTGACCACCCCACTGGCACCGGCGAGGAGCGCAATGGCCTCATCCAGTCGTGTGCGCCCGCACAGATTCATCGCGTGCGGGGCAAGGCGCGCTATGGCCTCTCCAGCCTGGGTGTCCGAGGGCGCGCCGAGAACGGCGACTGCGTAACCATCGCGTTGTGCTCGGAGCGCAAGCGCACCGTAGTGCTCCACGGGCCATTGTTTGGCGGGGCCATATTCGGCGCCTGGGCATACCGCGATCCAGCGCGCGGGCAGGCCAAAACGCGCGCATACGCTGGCGGCAATGTCCGGGGCAACATGCAAGGTCGGCTCCGCGAGCGCGGCGCGGGCGTCGGCGCCGGCCAGTTGCGCGTAATGCTTGCGCATATCGGCTCGGCTGGAGCTGTTTTGCGCGTGATGTCTGCAGGTGAGCAGCAGCCCCGCAGCTTCCCCCGCATAGCCGATGCGCTCGGGAATCCTCGCCAGCCATGGCACGAGTCGCGATTTGACGTTGTTGCCCAGGATGTAGGCGCGCGCATACCCACGGGAGCGCAGCGCTGTGGCGATGTGCCAGCGGGCCGCAAAGTCCAGGCGGCCGTGGCGGAAGGGCGCCTCGATGACTTCGGTGACGCCGGGCATCGCACGCAATACCGGCGCGATCGAGGGCACCCCAAGCGCCGCGACGTGTTCGCCGCGCGCGGCCAGCATTGCCACCAGCGGCTGCGCCATCACTGCGTCGCCGATCCACTGAGGGGCGATCAGGAGGCCGCGGGGCATGGCGCACTGAACGCTGGTTCGTCAAACGCTCGGCGGGCGTGGGCGATGTGAAGGGCTTTGGACCGACTCAATGCCCGTGCGCCGCTTCGCCCGCCGCCAGGCGGTAGCGCGTGCCGCAATACGGGCAAGCGGCTTCGCCATGTGTGATGTCGATGAACACGCGGGGGTGGCTGCTCCAGAGCGGCATGTTCGGGTTGGGGCAGTGGGCGGGAAGATCCTTGGCCTTGAGTTCGACCACGGGCATGTCGGGTTTGGGGATGGCACTCATGGGATTGCACTCGAGAGGAGGGTGTGAGGCAGCTTCACACTTGGGTTAGCCACGGCGCATACTTCGCGTTGCACCCGCCGACAATGTCAAAAAATGCATTTTGGATGCGCTCGGTAATGGGGCCCCGTTGGCCGGGCCCGATGGTCACGCCGTCGAGTTCCCGAATTGGTGTGACTTCAGCCGCAGTACCGGTGAAGAATGCTTCGTCAGCGATGTAAACCTCATCGCGCGTGATGCGCCTTTCCTTGATCGTCAAGCCCAGATCTTCGCAAATCGCGAACACGGTCTTGCGCGTGATGCCGTTGAGCGCGCCGGACGACAGGTCTGGCGTGTACAGCACGCCTTCGCGGACCACAAAAATGTTCTCGCCAGCCCCCTCGCTGACGAAGCCCTGAGGATCCAGGAGCAGGGCCTCGTCGTAGCCGTCTGCGGTGACTTCCAGGTTGGCGAGGATGGAGTTTGTGTAGTTGCTCACAGCCTTGGCGTTGCACATGGTGATATTCACGTGATGGCGTGTGTAGCTGGAGGTCTTGACCCGAATGCCGTTTCTCAGGCCCTCTTCGCCGAGATAGGCGCCCCAAGGCCAAGCGGCGATCATCAGGTGGATGGTGTTTCCACGGGGCGACACGCCGAGCTTTTTGTCGCCGATCCATGTCAGGGGGCGGATATAGCAGGAGTCGAAACCATTGACGCGAACCACATCGATTTGCGCCTGCATCACCTGCTCGGGGGTGAAGGGAATCTGCATGCGCAAAATCTTGGCGCTGTTGAACAGCCGATCAGTGTGATCGCGCAGGCGGAAAATGGCCGTCCCGGTATCAGTCTTGTACGCGCGCACGCCTTCGAACGCGCCGCAGCCGTAGTGCAGGGTATGGGTCAGCACGTGAATTTTGGCGTCGCGCCATTCGACGAGCTGGCCGTCCATCCAGATTTTGCCGTCGCGGTCGGACATGGATGTGGGCAGGGCCATGATTGCAAGGTCTCCAGGGTGTGGTCAGGATCAGCATTCCATTCTAGGAGCCTGCCCAAGGCAACGGGCGTAACGCCGCCCGTGCAGGCGCGACAGTACACAAATTCCAAGCCGGCAGGACAGGTCACGGTGCCGTACCCATCGAAAAGCGCCCGCTTGTCCCGTATCAGTCGCTTGTCGGCCCTGCAGACGGGTCGGCGCAGCAGTTCTGGGACCAGAAATACGTGCCAAAGCGGATGCGGCAGGTGGCGTCGTTGCG
>JABBOE010000023.1 GCA_019351955.1 Pseudomonadota bacterium | reverse complement strand
CGATCTGTACACCGCATACACATTCATTGCCGTGCCAGCCCTCGTTTTTGGCGCAGGAGCCCTTGGCTTTTTCGCGCTGCCCTACACGGTTGTGGTGTACCCCCTTGTGTTTGCCATTCTGCCGCGCCTCTGGGTCGTGGCACGCAAGCACAACTACATCACGGCGTCGGACTTTGTCGCTGGCCGCTACGGCAGCCAAGGGCTGGCTCTGGCCGTCGCCCTCACAGGTATTGTTGCCACGATGCCGTACATTGCGCTGCAGCTCGTGGGCATCCAGGTGGTGATCGGCGGTTTGGGTTTTCCAACAGGGCATGGCCTGCTTGGCGACGTGCCGCTCATTATCGCCTTCGTCATCCTGGCGGCGTTCACCTACACAAGCGGTTTGCGCGCCCCGGCATCGATCGCGGTGGTGAAGGACGTGCTCGTATATATCACGGTGATCGCGCTCATCATCATCGTCCCGATCAAGCTGGGAGGCTTCGGCAATATTTTTGCCGCCATTCCAAAGGCGCATCTTCTGCTGCCGCCTATCAAGGACGGAAACACCGGGTTGGTCTCCTTCTATGGCACCCTGGCTTTTGGATCGGCATTGGCGCTGATGCTGTACCCGCACTCGACGACCGCGGTGCTGGCTGCCAAAGGACCTAACACGCTTCGGCGCAACTGGGTGTTCCTGCCAGCCTATTCCTTCATGCTGGGCCTCATCGCAATGCTGGGCTACGTGGCTTACGCATCGGGCATCGCGAAGTTGCCTGACTTGGCGCCGTACTTCAAGCAGTATGGCCCGCAGTTTGCCATGCCGGGGCTTTTGCTGCATTTCTTTCCGAGCTGGTTTGTCGGCGTGGGTTTCGCAGCAGTGGCCATTGGCGCGCTGGTGCCAGCAGCCATCATGTCGATTGCAGCAGCCAACCTGTTCACACGCAATATCTACAAGGCGTACATTAATCCGAAGTGCTCGGTTCAAAAAGAAACCGACATGGCCAAACTGGTATCGTTGATCGTCAAGTTCGGGGCGCTTCTTTTTATCGTGTTTCTGCCCTTGACTTACGCCATCCAGCTTCAACTGCTGGGCGGCATTCTCATCCTGCAGACCTTACCGGCTATTGTCTCGGGCATCTATACGCGCTGGTTCGACCCTAAGGCGCTCTTGCTGGGTTGGGCGTGCGGCTTGGCTTGGGGAATTTGGGCGGCTTCGCTCACGGGATTCCAAAAGTCGGGTTATGCGCTGCATATTGCAGGCATGGTCATTCCAGCCTATATCGGCCTGTATGCGCTGATCATCAACTTTGCCGTGGCGATCGTGGCGACCGTTGCGCTTCGTGTCGCGGGCATGACGAATGACCGGGATGCCACCGTTGCGGCCGACTATGTCGGATAAGCAGTCGTAGTCGCGGGACGTGTGCATGCACACGCCACGGGCCAGGATCGCCGGCCCGTGGCGTGTGGAGCCCTAACGCGAAGTCGCCACCGCCCGAGATACGCACGTGCTGCTGACCGCCGCTTTGCTGCTCATTGCTTCGCAATTGCCGATCCTGGCAGCGGGGATCGCCAAATCTGGCGCATTCCGTGCTCGCGATAATCGCTATGACAATCGCGAGCCACGTGCCTGGCTGGAACAACACCCAGACCCGCGAAGAAGGCGTGCGAATGCGGCGCAGTCCAATTCGTTTGAAGCCCTGCCGTTCCTCTTCGCGGCTGCGCTGTTCGCGCTATTCGCCCATGCAAATCTCACCGCGATCAATGGACTGCTGGTCGCGTGGATCATCCTGCGCTGCTTCTATATCTGGCTTTACGTGAACGATCACGCAAGCCTGCGCTCGTTGGTGTGGTCCATCGCGCTGGCCGTCAACATTGCGCTGTTGTTTTCCCCGTTCTATGGTTGAGTCCGCAGCCGCAGCCGCTGCAGGCACCACACAAGGGCCGCTTGCCGGTATGCGCGTGGTTGAGCTTGGCAGCCTTATCGCTGGGCCCTTTGCCACCCGAATCTTGGCAGAATTTGGCGCGGACGTGATCAAGATCGAGCCCCCGCCACGCGGTGCGAACCCCGGCGGTGATCCGCTGCGCACTTGGCGCCAACTTCACCAGGGGACATCGCTATGGTGGAGTGCGCAGGCGCGGAACAAGCGGTGCATCAGCGTTGACCTCAAAGATCAGCGAGGGCGAGACATCGTACGGCGTCTTGTGGAGCGGGCCGACGTGGTGGTCGAGAACATGCGCCCCGGGGCGCTGGAAAAGCTGGGCCTGGGCTGGGACGACTTGCGCGCCGTCAATCCAAGCCTCGTGATGGTGCGCATCTCAGGCTTTGGACAGACTGGGCCGATGTGCAGCCAGCCGGGGTTCGGCGCGATAGCCGAAGCCATGGGCGGCATGCGTTACGTCACGGGCGACCCGGACCGGCCGCCGATGCGCGCCAATCTGTCGCTTGGCGATTCGATCGCAGCCTTGCATGCGGTCATTGGCGCGCTCATGGGGCTGCGCCACCGCGATGCCACCGGCGGCCGCCACACGGGCAAGACGGGAGGAATTGGCCAAGTGGTGGATGTGGCATTGACCGAGAGCGTGTTCAACATGATGGAAAGCACGCTCATGGAGTACAGCGCTGCCGGCATCGTGCGCGAGCGCACCGGAACGAGCATTCCGGGCATCGTGCCATCGAATGTGTACCGAAGCAAAGGCGGTGAGTGGGTGCAGATCTCAGGCAATGGGGATGCCATATTCAAGCGCCTGATGCGAGCCATCGGCCGGCTCGACATGGCCGAGGCCCCGGCTTTGGCCAACAACCCGGGGCGAATGCAACAGGCGGTGGCGATTGATGCAGCCATCCAGAGCTGGGCGGGTTTGCATGACGCCGAGGCAATCGTGCAGGCCATGCGCAGCGCAGACGTGCCGTGCAGCCGCATTTACAGCATTGCCGATATTGCAGCCGACCCGCAATTTCAATCGCGTGGCATGTTCGAACACCACCGGTTGGCGGACGGCAAGCCGGTCGATATTCCGGCTCCTGCCCCGCGCCTGTCGGCGACACCTGGGGGCACCCGTTGGCTCGGTCCCGAGCTCGGAGCGCACAACGATGAGGTGCTGCGCGAGTTAGGGTTGGACGGCGCACAAATTACGGCGCTGCGTGAAGCCGGCGTTATCTGAACGCATGCCCGCTGGATGCGTGTCGGGCGATTGCGCCACCCCATCCTTGCGCAAAGCGTGTTGCCCGAGACCGGCGCCATGGCCTGTCTGGGCGAGCCCTGGCACGACGCCGCCTAGCGTTTCACGGCGCGATAGCCGATGTCCTGCCGGAACTGCATTCCGTCGAACGCGATCTGCCTGACCCCAGCATAGGCGCGGGCTTGCGCCATGCGCACCGAGTCGCCGAGAGCAGTGACAGTCAATACGCGTCCGCCGCTTGTGCGCAGGACGTCGTGGTCGAGCACGGTCCCTGCGTGGAAGACACGGAGGTCGTCTTCCGGCTTGGGAATGCTCGTGATGGGGTCTCCCAACCTTGGCGCTTCAGGGTAGCCGCTGGCGGCCATGACAACGGCCAGCGCCGTGCGCCGGTCCCATTGCAGCTCCAGCTTGTCGAGCCGCCCGTCAATGGCGGCATCAAGCACGGAGACGAGGTCGCTTTTCAGGCGCATCAGGATCGGTTGCGTTTCAGGGTCACCCAGTCGGCAGTTGAATTCCAAGGTTTTGGCTCGGCCCTGCGCGTCAATCATCAGCCCTGCATAGAGGAAGCCCGTATAGGGGTGGCCTTCAGTGGCCATTGCGTGCACGGTGGGCAGGATGATCTCGCGCATCACACGCGCGTGCACCTCGGGCGTGACCACCGGCGCCGGTGAGTATGCGCCCATGCCGCCCGTGTTGGGACCAAGGTCGCCGTCTTTCAGCCGCTTGTGATCCTGGCTCGAAGCAAGAGGGACGACATTGCACCCATCCACCAGCACGATGAAGCTGGCTTCCTCGCCTTGGAGGAAGTCTTCAATCACGACACGTGCGCCGTCCTCGCCGTGCCGCACGCCATAGGTGTTGCGCTCAAGCATGTCAGTGACAGCAGCGTGAGCCTCGTCCGGCGTTTGCGCAACGACGACCCCCTTGCCTGCGGCGAGGCCATCTGCCTTGACCACGAGTGGTCCGCCTCGCTCGTCAATATAGCCATGAGCCTGGAGCGCGTCGCTAAACGTGCGGTGGTCTGCGGTTGGAATGGCGTGGCGCTGCATAAAGGCTTTGGCGAAGGCTTTGGAGCTCTCGAGTTGGGCCGCGCCCTGCGTGGGACCGAAAATGCGCAGGCGGCGCATGCGGAAATGATCCACGATTCCAGCTGCCAGCGGCGATTCGGGGCCGACCACCGTCAAATGAATGTCCTCGGCAACACAGAAATCCGCCAGCTGGGCAATGTCCGTGAGAGGCAGGTTTTCCACTCTCGTTTCCCGCGCCGTGCCACCATTTCCAGGTGCGACAAACACTTTTTTGACGCGTGGGGACTGCGCGAGTTTCCAGGCCAGGGCATGCTCGCGCCCGCCGGAACCGATGACCAGGATTTTCATGGTTGTTCTGGGGTGCAAGGTGGAATCAAGGAAGAATGGCGTTGTGATCCACGCGCTGGACGTCGTCCAGGTCCTCGAGCGCGTCCACGAGCCTTTGCATGCGCTCGGCATCATCGCCCGTGAGTTCCACCTCCACGCTCGGCTTCATGCCGAGCTCGGCCAGCTCAGGCTTCAGCGCCGCCGCCTCGAATGCCTTGCGCACGGCCTCGAAGTCGCCCGGCTCGCAAATCACTTCCACGGAGGCGTCGTCAAGTACGTTGACGTCCTCGGCGCCTGCATCCAGAGCAGCCTCCATCACCGCGTCCTCGCTCGTCCCCGGCGCGAACAGGAACTGACCACAGTGCTTGAACTGGAATGCGACCGAACCTTCCGTGCCGAGATTGCCGCCGAGCTTCGATAGTGCATGGCGCACCTCAGCAACAGTGCGCACGCGATTGTCCGTCATGCAGTCGATGATGAGAGCGGCTCCCCCAGGACCATACCCCTCGTAGCGGATCTCTTCATAGTGTGCGCCGTCGAGGTTGCCCGTGCCCCGGTCAATCGCCCGCTTGAGGTTGTCGGCCGGCATATTGGCTTCGCGCGCCTTGTCCAACGCCATGCGCAGGCGCGGATTAGCCGCCGGATCACCCCCGCCAAGCTTGGCGGCGACGGTCACTTCGCGGATGATTTTCGTCCACACCTTGCCGCGCTTTTCGTCCTGGCGGCCTTTGCGGTGTTGAATATTGGCCCATTTGGAATGGCCAGCCATAAGTGATCTCTCCCGACGCTGAAGCGCCTTAACGATTTTTTGGAATCCCCAGAAGACACACTGCAATCGACGCACACTCCCCAAAGAGGGCGCGCCGAACCCGGGGTGGCTCTACAGTTGATTTTTGCGTTGTTAGACTGGCCGTTCAGGGAATTTGAGTCTTAAGGGCCATTTTACGGCCCTCACCGGGAGACATCGCGCATGGCCGAGCCCATACTCATTGCCCAGCGTGGCACGGTGCAATGCCAATTGCTCCCGAGCATGGCTAACCGGCATGGCCTCATCACCGGTGCCACCGGCAGCGGCAAGACGGTGAGCCTACAGGTTCTGGCTGAGGCGTTTTCTCGCATTGGGACCCCTGTGTTCATGGCCGACGTGAAGGGCGATCTCGCGGGAATCAATCAAGCAGGGTTGCTGACCCCCAAGCTGGAGGCGCGATTGAAAAGCCTGGGCTTGCCCGAACCACAATGGCGCGCTTGCCCCGTGACGCTTTGGGACGTATTCGGCGAGCAGGGTCATCCGGTGCGCGCGACGATCTCGGATATGGGCCCGCTGTTGCTCGCCCGACTACTTCAGCTCAATGAGACGCAGGCCGGAGTGCTCAATCTTGTCTTCAAGATTGCCGACGACAGCGGCTTGTTGCTGCTCGACCTCAAAGACCTGCGCGCCATGCTGAAGAATGTGGGCGACGAGGCACCACGGTTCACGACGGAGTATGGGAACATCAGCGCCGCAAGCATCGGCGCCATCCAGCGTGGCCTTTTGCAACTGCAGTCGCAGAATGCCGAACAGTTTTTTGGTGAGCCCATGCTCAACATCGACGACTTGATGCAGACGGACGGCAGCGGTCGTGGAATGATCAACATCTTGGCTGCGGAAAGGCTTTACCAGTCACCCCGCCTGTATGCCACATTTCTGCTTTGGCTACTGTCCGAACTATTTGAGCGCTTGCCCGAGGTGGGCGATGTGAATCAGCCCAAGCTCGTGTTGTTTTTCGACGAGGCCCATCTGCTGTTCACGGACGCCCCGCTGGCGCTCGTGGAGAAGGTTGAGCAGGTCGTGCGCTTAATCCGATCCAAGGGCGTCGGGATTTTTTTCATCACACAAAATCCCCTCGATATTCCTGACCGCGTGCTCGGTCAGCTCGGCAACCGCGTTCAGCATGCGCTTCGGGCCTACACGCCGCGTGACCAAAAGGCCGTGAGAGCGGCAGCTGAAACCATGCGCCCAAAGCCGGGCTTAAACCTAGCCCAGGCCATCACCGAGCTCGCTGTGGGGGAAGCGCTGGTGTCGCTACTCGACGAAAAGGGGCGGCCTTCGCCCACGGAGCGGGTTTGGATGCTTGCTCCTGGGAGCCGCATGGGGCCGATCAGTCCGGAGGAACGTCGAGCCCTGATGCAAGCGTCTCTCCTCGCGGGGGTGTACGACAAGCCCGTGGACCGTGAATCGGCCTACGAACTGCTCAAGGGCCGAGTGTCCGCACCTGAAGGTCAGGGGCTCGCACGTGCACCCAAGGCCAGCGAGACTGCTGATGGCTGGCTTGGTGGGCTGGGAAGCCTGGGTCGTGGCACTGGCCGCAAGGACTCGATGCTCGAAGCGCTAGCCAAGTCAGCCGCGCGCAGTATCGGCAGCACCGTCGGGCGTGAACTCATCCGTGGTGTTTTAGGAAGCCTTCTGGGTGGCAGGCGTTGACCAATATGCAGCCGCACAGCCGCAAGCCTCTGCCGCAAATGTCGGTTGACGCCCTGATCATTGGCGGAGGTCCGGCTGGATCGACTGCCGCGGCCCTGTTGGCCGAACGAGGGTTGCAGGTGATTCTGATTGAGAAGTCCCGGCACCCGCGCTTTCATATCGGCGAATCCCTGCTTCCAGCCAATCTGCCCTTGCTGGATAGGCTTGGCGTGGCCGACGAGGTTCGAGCAATTGCGATGGAAAAATGGGGTGCGGAGTTTGTGTCACCGTGGCACGCGCAGAAATCGCAAACATATGCCTTCGCCGACGCCTGGAACAAGTCCATGCCGATGGCTTATCAGGTCAGGCGATCGGAGTTCGACCACATCCTGATTCGCAACGCCGCACGAAAGGGCGCGCAGGTCATGGAGGGCTGCGCGGTGCGCGACGTGCAGTTTGCCGCGGACGCACAGCGCGCAATCGTCAACGTCGCGCACGAGGACGGAAGCCAAGTGGAGTGGAGCGCACGCTACGTCATTGACGCTTCGGGACGCGACACCTTCTTGGCAAGTCGCCTCAAACTCAAGCGTCGTAACCCGAGGCACAACAGCGCCGCACTCTATGCCCATTTCACCGGGGCGCAATGGCACGCTGGCAAAGATCAGGGAAACATCTCGATTTTCTGGTTCGATCATGGCTGGTTCTGGTTTATTCCTCTGGCCGACGGTACGACCAGCGTGGGTGCTGTCGTCTGGCCCTATTACCTCAGGACGCGCGACAAGTCGCTTGACCGGTTCTTTTCCGACACCATCGCGATGTCCCCCGAACTGTCCGAGCGACTGAAGGCGGCGACGCGGGTGTCCGAAGTCGAGGCTACCGGGAATTTCTCATACAGCAGCGAACGCACACATGGGGCAGGCTACCTGCTCATTGGCGACGCCTACGCTTTCATCGACCCGGTGTTTTCCTCCGGCGTGATGTTGGCCATGCAAGGCGGCTTTATTGCTGCAGAGACGGTGGAGACCTGCTTGCGCCAGCCCTCGCGAGCGAAGCAAGCTTTGCTCCGGTTCGATCGCGCGATCCGCTTTGGCCCGCATGCGTTTTCCTGGTTCATCTACCGCGTGAACCACCCCACCATGCGCGACATGTTCATGGGACCCCGCAACATCTGGCGGGTCAAGGAGGCGCTATTGTCGATGTTGGCTGGTGATATTTTTGGAAGTACGCCGATCTGGAACGCCCTTCGCCGGTTCAAGGTCATCTTCTACCTCTCTGCATTGCACCGTCCGGGCCGGACATGGCGGGCAGCGCGTCAACGTCGGCGCCAGATTTGCACGCAGCCGTTGAAGGGGGCAGGCGACCGATGAGGGTTTCGGCGGCTTGAAAGGCCAGTGGAGGCGACCAGACACGTTGCACGGGGTCCATGGCGCGACCGCTTTCGATTCTGCACTGCCGTTGCCTGTTCGGCCGTGTGCGTTTGCGGTATGGCACGCGCATACCGCCAGGCATGCGCTCTTTTCAGTTGGATTGCGCGAGGGCGTTCCGTGTTGATCGGCGCGACGTCAGGACAGCCGATGTTGCGTTTCCCGAGATGACCATGGACGGTGAGGGCATGGTTGCCGTGCAGGGATCGCGTCTGGCAGATGGCTCACGATGGAGGCCAGGTCAGGCTCGGGTCGCGCGCTCAAGACCCCAGCTGCGATGCGCCGCGCCGCCAGGGAAGCGTACGCCGGCTGTGCTGTGCAGGCGCTGGGCTATCCTGCGCGATTGCGCTGTTCCTTTGCGGCACGCATGCTGCGAAGAAAAGGGGTGCAGGCGCGAGGCGGCGGGAGGAACTTTTCATGGCTGGATTTTTATCCAGTTCGATAAGATGTCGCGATCATCGCGCTGGATCGTTGCTGGTCCAAGTCGCGCTCGGCCTGTTTGGCGCGCTAGAGTTTCGACGTAAACCTCATGTGAAACGTCCGCAACGTCGCGCAGAAGCGTGCGCAGCGCCGGCGCAAGAAGTGGTCAAACTGCCTCGCTGTCGATGGCCTTGTGAGCGGCTCGCAACAGAAAGAGGGCGCACTGCGGGTTGGATGGCCCTTGCCGGAGGTGGGAAGGAGCGGCTGGTTCGCAGCGCCTTCGTACAGAGGCGTGGGCCGGGACAGGAAGACAACCGTGTGCGCGGAGGCGCTTTTTATATTGATACCAAATCCATGTTCAATAGTCGCATTCTGGCTGCTTTGACCAGCTTGGCACTGGGCGCTTTGCCGGCGCGTGCCCAAGCGGCCCAAGTGCCGCTCTGGGAGGCAGGTCTGGGTGTCGGGGCGCTGAGTTTCCCCGATTACGTGGGCTCCGACCAACAGCACACCTACATCCTGCCCGTGCCCTATTTCGTCTACCGTGGCCCGATCATCAGAGCTGACCGCAATGGCGTGCAGGCGCGGCTGTTTGGCAGCGCGCATGCCGACGCATATCTCAGCCTTGGCGCCTCGCCGCCTGTCAACAGCACCGACAACCGCGCACGCAGCGGCATGGCCGACCTCAAGCCCATGGTCGAATTCGGCCCGGCGCTGAAGGTGCACTTGTGGGTGTCCTCCGCGCGAAGCATGCGCCTTGACTTTCGGGTCCCGTTGCGCACGGTATTCACCGTCGAGTCCCATCCGCGCGAAGTCGGGTGGCTGCTGGCGCCCGTGCTGAATCTGGACATGGCCGACGTGGCGGGGATGCAGGGGTGGAACCTCGGAGCGCAGGCCGGACCCATTTTCGCGGACCGCAGCTATACCCAGACCCTCTATGGTGTGGCACCATCCGATGCCACGCCGATTCGGCCTGCCTACAGCGCCCAAGGTGGGTACGCAGGCCGTCAGTTCACGTTGGCCCTGAGCAAGCGTTTTGCCGGCTTCTGGGTGGGGGCGTTCACTCGCTACGACAATGTGTCCGGTGCGGTTTTTGCCGACAGCCCGCTGGTGCGACGGCAGCACAATTTGTCTGCGGGTATCGGCATTGCCTGGATCCTTGGGCAGTCATCACAAATGGTTGAAAGTCATGAATGATGATGTGATGCGCGCAGTGCCGTTGCAGGGTTACCTTCGGACTGTGTGGGATGTGTTGCGCCTGTATTTCGGGTTGGGAATGCTCGGGGTTCTGGGTTTCCTGTGGTCGCTGCTTGCAGCGCCGCTTTACTACATTCTGCCGCGCCGGTTCGGGATTGCGCTCGGACGCTCGTTTGTCTACCACGCATTTCGCTTTTACCTTCGCACGCTCGCAGCCATCGGCGCCTGCCGCTTCGATCTTTCGGCGCTGGACGCATTGCGGGGGCAGCCGCCAATGATCATCGCGCCCAACCATCCATCGCTCATCGATGCGGTTCTTGTCTTCTCACGCCTGCCAGGGCTGGCGTGCATCATGAAGGCAAGCATTCTCGACAACCCATCGCTGGGCGCTGGCGCGCGCCTGGCGCGCTACATCCGCAATGATTCACTGCGCAACATGATCGCGCTCGCCGTGGCTGACCTGCGCCAGGGCCACCACCTTCTTCTCTTTCCCGAGGGCACGCGCTCCACACGTCTGCCCATCGGACCGGTGCGCGGCAGCGTCGGGCTTATTGCCAAGCAGGCGCAGGTTCCGGTGCAGACCGTGCTCATCGAGATGGATTCCCCTTTTCTTGCCAAGGGGTGGCCCCTGTTTCGACGTCCTCGACTGCCCGTTACCTATCGCCTACGCCTGGGGCGCAGGTTTGCAGCCCCCCAGGACGTGCAAAAGTTCGTAGCCGAACTCGAGGCTTATTTCGACAGCGCGCTGGCTGACGCAGGCCCGCCCTTATCGCCGACGCGAGCCGAGGGCGATGACTGAGACATCTCTGGAGAACACCCAAGGCAAGCAGCCGCGACCTTCGTCCACGCATCTGGTACTCATTCCCAGCTACAACCCGGGCGCCAAGGTTTACGACACCGTCCGTGCGGCGCGCGCGCACTGGGCACCGGTCTGGGTGATCGTGGACGGTAGCACGGACGGAACCGCCGAAGGCCTGCAGACGCTGGCTGCAGGCGATCCACAGTTGCGTGTGATGGTCCTGCCCAAGAATCGAGGCAAGGGCGCCGCCGTTCTGCATGGCCTGGATGCTGCCGCAGCTGCGGGCTACACGCATGCGCTGACCATGGACTGCGACGGGCAGCACCCTGCCGCCCGGATCGTCAGCTTCATGGCCGCGTCGCAGGAGCATCCGAATGCCATGGTGTTGGGCCTGCCGGTGTTCGACTCCAGCGCGCCCAAGCTGCGTGTGCAAGGGCGCAAGGTATCAAACGCCTGGGCCAATCTGGAGACTCTGTGGGCCGGCATCGGGGATTCGCTGTACGGTTTTCGCGTCTATCCCGTCCAGCCCCTGCGCCGGATCATGCACCGTCAATCATGGATGCGTCGCTTCGACTTCGATCCTGAGGCTGTGGTGCGACTGAGCTGGCGCGGCGTGCAAGCGCTCAACCTTCCCGCGCCGGTGCGCTACCTGCTCCCCGAGGAGGGCGGGGTCTCACACTTCCAGTATTTGCGCGACAACGCGCTTCTCACCTGGATGCACACGCGGCTTTTGATGGGCTTCGTTCTGCGGCTGCCGCTGCTGCTGTGGCGGCGATTGATCATGCGGTGAGGCGCCAAGGTCTGCATCGCTGAGGCGTGCGCGCGGCCTCATCGCACATTCGCTGCTGCGCACGTTCTGCAGAGGTCCGTCGGATCGCTCCGGGTCAGATGATGCCGCCGTTGATGGATACGATTTGGCCACTGATATACGCGGCATGGTCGGAGGCGAGAAAGCCCACCAAGTCGGCCACTTCTTCAGGTCGGCCGGCGCGTTTCATCGGGACCATCCGCGCAATGGTCTCGGCGTCGAACGCACTGGCGCTCATGGCCGTGGCGATGATGCCGGGGGCCACGGCGTTGACCGTGATGCCACGGCTCGCCACCTCGAGGGCGAGCGACTTGGTGGCCGCGTGCAGCGCGCCTTTGGCCGCGGCATAGTTGACTTGGCCACGGTTGCCGGTGATGGCAGCCACCGAGGTGATGTTCAGGATGCGGCCCCAGCGGGTACGGATCATGGGGAGCATGAGGGGCTGGGTGACATGGAAAAAACCGTTGATGCTGACATCAATCACATGCTGCCATTGCGCAGCCGTCATGCCAGGAAATACAGCATCGTCATGCACTCCAGCGTTGTTCACGAGAACCTGAATGGGGCCGTGCGCTAGAACGCCGGCAATGGCGGCGGCCGTGGCGTTGGGATCGGTGATGTCAAAACACACGGTCTGCGCGCTGCAACCCTGCTCACGCAGCGTGGCAGCGAGGGCGTCGGCGCGGTCGATGCCGCGGTTGGCATGCACGATGACGTGGCAGCCGTCAGCAGCCAAGCGTCGGCAGATGGCGGAACCGATCTCTCCGCTGCCACCCGTGACCAGGGCGCGGCGGGAATGCGCGAACACGGGTTTGCTCATGGTGTGGTTCGGGCGTCGGTGATGGATGCTGTCAGGCCAAGTCCCGGGATGTCGGGTGCATGCACATCGAGCATCACCGTGGCTTGGCCTTCGATCAGCACGCGTTCTTCAGCGCGCAATTCGAACGTATAGCGCAGCAGGTTGGCATCGGCCGCACGGCAGGTCGCAAGCACCAGGAGCTCCGTGGCAATGGTGTCGAGTCGCGCCACATGCCAGCGCACGTCACGCGCGCTAATCAGCATGCCGGGATGCGGCGCAGTAACCGGCCGACCGGACGCACGCAGCGCACCATGCACGGCCATGGCCTGGGCAGCATATTCGATGCCACAGGCCGCGCCCAGTCGGCCGTATTGGCGCAGCGGGTTGGTGGGACTGCGGTGGCTTTGGGCGGTGCACAGAACATGCCCCGCATCCCATGCGCGCACTCTATCGAGTAAGCACATCGTGCCCTGATGCGGAATGCGCGCAGCGATCCAGTCGTGGTCGAGCGCCTGACCATGCAAAGTGGCAACGTTCAGCATGGCGTGATCTCGGTAGCCAGCGTCTGGCCAGGCAAGTAGTCCAGGTGTACGGACCCAGCAGCACGGTGGGCCAGCGCATGAAGAAGGGGAAGGACGCGCGCCGCGGGTATCGTTTGGCGCACGGCTTCGAGAAGCGGAATGTCCAGCGTATTGGCAGCCGCGTCGCTGTATGGCGCCGCCGAATCGATGGCGACGCGGCCCAGACTTAGCGGACCCGGTTGCGGGGACAGGGCAAGTGCGACGCCCAGACTGTCGGGAATGGGGCGTACTGTAAGCAGTGGCTCGGGATAGTCCGTGTCGTAGGCCAGAAGCAGGACCGGCGCCTGCGTCAATACCACCTGGGCGAGCGCCTCCAGCAGGCCGGCAGAAAAACAACCGTCATAGGCGCACAGCACGGCAGAAGACGCCATGGCGCCCGTGGCGATGCCCCAGTAGCCGGATGCGGCGTTGTGTACCGAGTTGTGAAAGCGCGTGGGGGAGATCAGCCGATCGTTTGACGCAAGCGCTGCACAAACGGCGTGGCAATTGTGGCTGTCACCGCCGGATGAGGTGAACACCGTGGCAAGTTGTGCCGGGTCCATTCCGGCAGCCTGTGCCGCCTCAAGCCCGACGGCCAAGGCAAGCTTGACCACGGTTGCTGCGCGTCGCCGTTCCGCCGCATGCAAGGTTTGCGGCACGGGAAGCAGCGTCCTTTGCGGGGTGTAATCGGCTTGCCCGCGCAGCACGGAGCTCGTCTGTGGCCAGCCCGCAAGGCCAGGCCCGAGCAACCCAACGCCGTCAACCCATGCTTCAAGCCGGGCGGCGGGTGTCGTGGCGTGGTTCATTGCAGTTGCCTCGCATTTTGCAGGTTCCCTTGAAGAAGGTGGCCGCCCTCTGCCGAGCAGATGTGTCGAAGGCTTGCGCTCGGGCCCCGGGTGTTGCGCTCTATTCCTTGAAAGGGTTCGACCCCTTTTTCCCAGTAGGGCGGGGGGCTCATCCTGGTTCCCCCACGCCGAACACCAGGCAGCAATTGGTGCCGCCGAAGCCGAAGGAGTTGCTGAGCACCCGGTGCGGTGCCTGAGCGCGGATTTGCAGCAGGTAATTGAGCGGGCCGGCGGCCGCCGTGATTGCCGGATCCAGGGCCTGCGTGCCGGCGCCCCCAGGCATGAAGCCATGGCGCAGGGCAAGTGCGCAGAACACGGCCTCGACCGCGCCTGCGGCGCCTAAGGTATGGCCAGTGGCACCCTTGGTTGAGCTACATGGCGTTTCAGCACCAAACACCGCAGCAACGGCGCGGCCCTCGGCTAAGTCATTGCTGGCTGTCGCAGTGCCGTGCAAGTTGATGTAGTCGATATCGAGGGGATTCAGGTGCGCCTGGGTAAGCGCCTGCTGCATTGCCATGCGCGCACCCATCCCGTCCGGATGGGGCGATGACATGTGGTGGGCATCGCTGGATTCGCCTGCGCCGAGGAGCCATACGGTGTCTTGAGCAACGGGATGTGCGACGCGCTCCAGCAGTGCGAAGGCGGCCCCTTCGCCGATGGACAAGCCATTGCGTTGCGCGTCAAACGGGCGGCAGGAATCGCCGGACATCAGTTGAAGTGAGTTAAAGCCATAGAGCGTGGTCAAACACAGACTGTCGACACCGCCGACGACAGCGGCATCGATGACGCCGCAAGCGAGCAGGCGCTGGGCCGTGGCAAAGACCTTCGCGCTAGACGAGCAGGCCGACGAAATCGTGTAGGCGGGCCCGCGCAGGCCGAGGCGCTCGCGCACATAGGCAGTGACCGAATACGGATTGTGCGTCTGGGCATACCTGAAGGAGGCGGGTAAGGCGCCTGTGGCATCGCGTTCACGGTAGGCCCGTTCGGTCTGCAGAATTCCAGATGTGCTGGTTCCGATAAAAACTCCCACGCGGTGCGGTCCCACGCGTGCAGCGGCTTGCCGCACGGCTGCGGCGAATCCGTCTTGATGCAGGCCGAGTTCGGCCAAGCGGTTGGTGCGGCAATCGTAATCTTGCAGGGCTTGCGGCAGCCGCACTGCATCCACGTCGGGCACGGCACCGGTCCAGGCTGGCAGGTCAAACAGGTCGAAGCCTTCGGGGCGCAGCCCGCTGAGCGTGCCGCGCAAGGCATCGAGCGTGGGCGCCAACCCATGCCCTAAGCAGCTACTGACGGTGTAGCGCGTTAGCGCCATGGGCGGCAGTGTCGTGGTGGCCATGGTGGTCAGACCTCTGCCCTTGCGGCCCAATGCCGCTGCGCAACGCGCTCTTGTCTGGCGCTAGAGGCCGCGGTGGTCAGGTCATTGCGGGCAACAAAGACAACAGCGGCGCTTGGCGCATCGATGCGGCCGACCTGAGGGACGCGCTCAGTGTGGCCCATGCGAGGCAGTTCAACACCGTGCAAAGCGGCGGGCTCTTGCAATATGGCCAAGGCGCCTTTGCTGCGCAGTCGCCTAGGCGGCGGCACCTGGGAGATCATGGAGCACTGGCCGCAGAGCGGCCCTGGAATGGATGGTTGGAGAACAAGATGACTGCGGTGTCGCAGGCTGCCGAAGACCAGCTTGCCGGGATGGCTAAGCGAGCCGACGCGCCAAGCCAAACGCAAGCCAGTGCGATTGAGCGCAGGGCCGGCGCCGGTCTGATAGGAAAGGGGTCGACTCACGCGCATGAAAAGGCTTGACGCAAGGTGACGGGGCGCAGCCCAAGGCTGGCGATGGAGTCCAACAGGCTAGGTAGCACTTCGAGAATGACGGGTTGCCCCGATGCTGTGCGCGCCGCATGGCCATCGTGCAGCAGCAGGATATCGCCCGCGCGCATGGCATGCCGCAGGCGATGCAGAACCCTCATTGGATCACGTTCGCGCGTATCGAAGCCGCGCCGGGTCCAGCTCGCCAGCTGCAGGCCGAGTCGGCTCAGAACCCGGTCGAGGAAGGGGTTGCGCAACCCTGCTGGAGCGCGGAAGAAGGCCGGTGCCTGTCCGGTGATGCCAGACAGCGTGGCCTGGGCGGCCTGCAATTCGCGGAGGATGCGGCGAGGACCGGACAACGAGAAGCTGTGGCGGTGACTGTGACTGTGATTTTCCACGGCGTGGCCGCGCCGCACGATGTCACGGCACAGGTCCGGGTACGCACTGGCGCGCTCGCCGATGCAAAAAAATGTGGCCTTGGCGTTGTGCGCATCAAGGACGTCAAGCACGCCTGGCGTCACGAGCGGGTCGGGCCCGTCATCGATGGTCAGCGCGACTTCGCCGCGCGCCACCGCTGTGTCGGGCAGACGTGTGTGGTTGGTGCCGAGAAGTTTGCTGCGCGGCCACAGCCCGGCGCCCGCGAGCACCATGTGGTTGACCGCCAGGATACTCAGCCCCCAGGGCCATAGGGTGGGCTGAACGACCACGACGCCGAGCACAAGCGGGTGCAAGATTAGGGAGCCGGCGACGAGCGGCGCGGGCCGCCAGCCGGCGCCGCTCGCCGGCTGAGGTACGGGGCTGGACACTGGCATGCGGGTTTGGTCTTAGACGGCAGCTGGTGGCCGCGTGGTGGTGGACGGTGAGGCCGACAGTATGGCCGAAAACACCAGAGCCAGCAGCACGCCGGGGCCTACCGTCATCCCTAGGGCTTGCAGAACAGGCACGCCGGACAAGGCCAACGGCCCGAAGCCGAGCACAGTGGTGAGATTGGCAACCACTAGCGAGGCCAGCGTGCGCGGCGCAATGCCGCCTCGTTGCGCGCCCTGATCGAAAAACAGCGCGTAGTTCGAGCCGACAGCGACGATGAGCATGAGGCCGATGAGGTGCAGCAAAGTCAGTTGCTGTCCACCCAGCAGCAGCCCGGCGCCGACCACAAGTACCGCGCTCAGAAGGGGAGCAAGCACCCGTAGCGTGCGAGAGGCGGAGCGCAGGCTGACCACGAGCAGTGCAGCAATGCACGCCAGGCCCGTCAGCGATAGCCAGGCTGCAGTGTGCAGGTAGCTGTCATAGAGGCTGTTGCTGAGCTGGCCAAGGTTGATGTAGCTTGCTGGAGTGCCAGCCAATGCAGCTCGCACCTGCGCGCCATCGATGCTCCGGTTTGCCTGGGCATGCAGCGGCAGCACGGCGAGCCAGCGTCCATCCGTCTGGCGAAGCAGCATGCCATCGAGGGCCAGCGCAAAGGAGGTATGCGCCAGCTGCCTACGCGTGAGCGGGCCCTGCGCGCGCGCAGCCTGCACATCGTGCACAAATGGCGCGAACAATCGGGCGCTCACCGGCAGTCCGATGACGGCCTGCTCCAGCCGGCGCTGCAGATCGTCCGCATCGGGCAGCGCTGCGAGACGGCGGCGCTGGGTGGCTGCACTCGGAAGGTACCGGTCTGGGCTGTCGAAGCCGGTGATGACGCCGCGCGACACCAGATTCTGCAGGCGGGGGACCAGCGCCTCGGCCGCAGTCAACGCAGCGTCTGAACTGGTCCCTTGGACGACCACCAGGTTGCCCGAATCAGGCGCGCCGAGCTGGCGGCGCAGCTGAGCATCCACCTTCAGTGCCTCAGGGGTCACGGGGCTGAGTGCGGCGAGTCGCGTATTCCACAGGGCATCGCGTTGCACGATGAGCACGCCGCTGGCAATTACCACGGTGACGCCAAGCAACCAGCGCAGGCGCCGCAGCCCTGGCAGCCGGGCTGTCAGGTATGCGCCGAAGGGGGCGAGGTCGCGCATCGACAGGCGCGCGGGCATCAATTGCGGCAGCACAAAGCGCGTGACGAGCGCTGCGGCGAGCAGACCAGCGATGGAATACAGGCCAAGCTGAGCCAGGCCGGGGAAGCCCGACATCAGCAGCGTGGCAAAGCCAAAAACCGAAGTCAGCATGCCCAAACGGACGGTGGGCCAGAAGCTCTGAAGCCAGAGGGCACGGTCGGCGGCGGAGGGCTGAGTGGACTGCACAAAGAGGTAGATCGCGTAGTCCACCGCCTCGCCCATGAGCGTTGTGCCAAAGCCCAGAGTCACGCCCTGCACCGCGCCGAAGCCAAGGCTGACGGCGGCGATGCCAGCCAGCACCCCCGACAACACCGGGAGCAGACCCAATGCCAAGACCGTCGGCGAGCGATAGACGAGGAGCAACAAGCCGGCGATGAGCACGGCGCCGAGGAGCGAAACGCGCTCCACCGCGCGCTTGATCAGCGCTCGCGACTGCACAGCGAATACTCCCGGGCCGCTCATCACCAGGGTGGCCTGCCGCGCGTCTGCACCGCCCTGACGCTGCGCCTTGGCGAAGTCGTCGCGGATGGTCGCCATGGCCTGTTGCAAGGCATCGGTGTCGGTGCCTTGCGCCCGGGTTTGCACCAGCAGCAAGGCGCGCGGCGCCCCAGCTGCGGCCCATACGCCGTGGTCTCGCTTGGGCCCCTGGCCCGGCGAAAGACCCTGCACGAGGTCCAGCAGCGCGCCGGTGGGGTCGGTGGGGAGAAGCGCTTTGAGGCTTTGCCCCATGGGCGAGGCGAGGCGATCGATACTGTTGGTAATGCCGCGGTGCAGCCCCAGGACGCTGAACTGAGACGCAGTATTGGGCGACAGCACGTAACGGTACTGGAACAGCAATTGCTCGTCGCGTTGTGCGTTCAGGGGTTGGCCGTTCTCCACGGCGACGAAGGCGGGATCCGCGCGCAGGCGTGCAGCTATCGACTTCGACAGATCAGCGCGTGTCGCGGCGTCAGCACCGTCAATGCCGACGAGGATGAGTCGCGAGACCAGGCCGCGGCGAAGTTGGTCCACCAGGATACGCTCCTGGGCCGTGGGCGCCTGCGGCAGGAAGGCCGACATGTCCGCAGTGAATCGACTCTTGACGATGACGACCGCGCAGGCCAGAAGCACGGCCAGCCAGAGCAGCACGGGGACAGCCGCGCGCCGGTTCATGGCGAAGCGGCAGGGTGGATGTGCATGACGGAGCGGTCACCGTCGGCCTGCTCCACGGTGACCGTTTGCACGATGCCTTCAATCCCGCTGATGCGGATGTCACTGATGTGCTCATGCGCCTTGACGTCGCGCGGAACCAGGGTGAGGGTCCATTGCGCGGCCTGGCCATCCAGGGTCAGGTCGTAGTGGCGTTGCAGGGAGTCAAGGTCGCCGTTGAGTGTGGCGCGGATGCCGTCGATGAGGGTGGCGACGTCGGGATGTTCACGCAGGTCGAACTGCTGCGAGTGTCCGCTTGCTTCCATCGTGAGCTGATTGCCCATCAGGGTCAAGGTCTGCCGCCTGGGCTTGAGCGTGCGCACCTGCAGGAAGTCCGGTGCCGCGAATCGCAATTCGCCAGATGACTCGATGGGTTTGTTCAGCATGGCGAGGGTCTTGGTCTCCGTGAAATCGGCGCGGCCACCATGATGCTGTACCAGTGCCTGCATCAGCGTCTGCAGATTCCACCCGGCGGCCAGTCCACCAATCGCCCACAACAGTGCCGCGGCAGCCAGGCCGGCGCGGAGGCAAAGGCTAAGAAGGAATAGCAGTTTCATGGCGTTTCGGGCTTTGCGGGGGGCGCTGTCGGTTGCGCACTGCGGCTCCAGAAGTCGAAAAAATTGAACCAGTTGTAGGGCTCGCGCTCGCAATGGGCCTGCAGGCGTTGTACATACGTCGCAAGCGCTGCATGTTCGGCCTCGCTGCGAGCTCGCCGGTCTGTGTTGGAGAAATCGGCTAAGGATTCGAAATACACGTCATAGCGATTCCCGCCACCGTAAACGCCAAGAGCCATGACGACAGGTTTGCGCAGAAGAGCGGCGATGCGCCAGGGGCCAGCGGGCCAGCGTGTGGGCTTGCCGAGGAAGGGTACGCACACGGTTTCGTCGTCGTGCAGCGAGCGGTCGGCCAGTATGCCGATGATTGCGCCATCATCGAGTGCATCGCGCAGGCGAAGCATCGACTCGGGGTGGCCGAGCGCAATGACGTCATGTTCGGCCAGGGGATTGATCGCCTTGAGCGCGGCATTGATCTTGCGCGCGTTGCCCTCGTACATCAGCATGCACACACGCAGGCCCGGGCGCTGGTGTGAAATGGCACGCAGGACCTCAAAACTGCCGAAATGAGCGCCGACCATGAACACGCCTTCACCACGGTTCAATGCCGCCTCGATGACCTCCTGCCCGTGCACACGGATGCTGAAGAGGTCGAGACGACCATTGAGCAGATAGACCCGGTCGTGAATGGTCGAGGCAAAGCTGAAAAACTGGCGAAAGCTGTCCCCTATGCGGGGTGCACGCCCGAGCGCTCGCGCCAGGTATTGGCGCGAAGCGCGTCTCGCCGCGGGGGCGAACACCAGGAAGTACGCGGCGATGCCAGACAGGACGACACGAGCCGCGCGTCGCCCCAATCGCAGGGAAATCCAGGTCATGATGCGCAGCATCAGCATGTTGCTGCGTTCGGCGTTCTGTACCCATTGAGCCTGCCGGCTGGGCGCGGAAACGCGGGGTGGCCCTGGCGCGGCACCAGTTTGTTTCCCAGAGGGTGGAGGTAAGTGCGGGCTCATCGAACGGATCCATCGGCCACGCGCAGGCGGCCGCGGGCGACCACACGCGTGCCGGCGTGCAGGCTGAATGTCACGAGCCCCGAGCTCGTGCTGTCTTGGCGCAGTTCCAGTGTCTCTCCGGGCACGACGGGCGAGAAAAACTTCACCGATGCAACGTGCCACGCGCTTTCGTCAAGGCCGCAGCCTAGGCACACGGCGTGCACGACACTGTCGAGCAACATCGCTCCCGGTGCGATGGGACTGCCGGGAAAGTGCCCCGCATAAACAGGGTGCTCGGCAGGCGGAGCCGTCAGCAATTCAGTCGGCATGGTTGTCATCGTCGATGAGGTGTCGTGCCGGTGCACGTGCGGCCAACGCGGACAAAGCGGCGCGAGGGAGTTTGCCCGTTGCATTGCGCGGCAAGGTATCGACAAAAACCAGCGGTCGCGGCATGAATGCCGGGTCAAGGCGTTCGCGCAGTGCCTCGCGCACGACGGCGGGATCAATCGCGGGAGCGACGACGAAGGCCATCAGTCGGGCCACGGACCCGCCCGCGCCAGCGTCGGGCATGAAGAACGCGCCGTCTTGCACGCCGGGGATGCTGGTGAGTTGATGGTTGAGGTGAACCAGAGAGCTGCGTTTGCCGGCGATGTTGATCATGTCGGCGCCGCGTCCGTGCAAGAGAAAGCGGCGATCGTCGACGATTTCAATGACGTCGTGCAGCACCTGCGCTTGGGCGAGATGTCCGCCCGTGACTCGGACGTGCCCATGCGGTTCGGGCTCCAGGCGCACCCCGGGAAAAAGCTCCCAGACATCGGTGCGTGCCGTGCGGCGGGTGGCAATCTGGCCGGTTTCGGTCGAGCCGTAGATCTCCACAAGAGGGGCGTTCAGGCGGCTCTCGGCCTCTTGTGCCAGATCCCGTGGCAGCGGGGCTGTGGCCGACAAGACCAAGCTCAAGGGGGGGATGTGCACATGGGCCGCAAGCAGTGCGCGCAGGTGCACGGGCGATGTGACCAGCATTCGCGGAGCGCGGATGCGCGTTAGTGCGGCGGCAACGTCGGCTGGATAGAACGGCTGCTCGGCGCTCATGGCCACGCAGCCATGCAGTGCCATGAGCGCTGTCGACTCGAAACCGTACATGTGCTGAGGGGGAACCGTGCCCACCAGAGCATGGGCGCGGCCGTCGCGAAGGCCCAGGCGCAAGGCGCCGGCCTGCACGCATTCAGCAAGCGATCCCCAGGTCTTTGGATGGGGCACCGGGGCTGCGGTGGAGCCGGAGGTGAAGACGTGCGCCACCACACGGTCGGCTTCGATGTGCGGCATGTTTCCCATGGCGGTCGCGTCGCAACCGACGTCGCGATCGGCATAGGCGACACGCGGCAGTTGGATGCCATCGTCATGGTCGCTCAGGCAGAACGCATCAGGAGCCAGGTTGCGCAGTTGGCGGATCGATTCGGGCGTGCGCGTTGACGGCAGAAGGCTGATCTTTCCGGTGGTGACCGAGGCGCCGAACCCCACCAGAAAGCGGTAGCGGTCTTTGCAGACGTTGAGGACGTAGCCGTTCGCCGGGAGGCGGCTTGCAAGGGATTGCACGTCAAGCAGGAAGTCGCGCACCTTTAGGGCGTGGCCATCGCGCCAAGCCAGTATGTCGTCGGTGGACAGCCAGGAGACGAGCGGCAGTTGCATCAGCATCGAAGATGGGGCACCCAAGGCCTTGCGACGCTTGGGTGCGTGGGTGGGTAAACGCAGGTCAGCGCGTCTGCGAGCCGATGGCTGGCTGTAACGGCACGGTTGGCGCACTGCCAAGTCTGCGATAGCGCATGAAGGCCGTCACGGCCTTCAAGGGGCCGGTGCGCTCGTGCGCGGGGAGCAGCAGAACCCGCACGCCGTACTCGCCGACGAACATGGTGGCCACAAGCGGCGCAACCAGCACGTTGGCGAACAAGGACCATACCGCTGGCGCGGCCATGAGAAACAAGGCGATCGACACCGAAGCCATGACGGCAAAAAAGACAGTCCAGGCCCATGTCAGACCCTGTGTGTAACGCGATGTGCGTGCGGAAATATGGCCATCATGCGCCAAGAGCGCAAGTTGTGTGATCAGGGCCACATGGCCACGCCGCAGGCTGCTGCCAAAGAGGAGGGAAAGCAGGGTCATCGATCCGGCGCTTTCGACCAGATATCCCCAGCGGTAGTGTTGCAGGAGTACATCGCGAGCAAACCACAGGACCAGCGCCGCAAGCACCACGAAGGCAAGGGCACGGATGCGACGCAGCGACTTTCGAGCCATCCACACGCCGCCCAACAACAAGGGCGCGTAAGCGAGTCCCGCACCCAGCAGGGTGGGGTGGGCCGACCGGGCGCAGACGTAGCTCGCCGCCGCATAGGTCACGCTTGCTGCGGCGATAAAGGCGCCTTGCATGACAGCGCGCCAGCGCATGTCAATGTGTCCGGTGGACGGCCACGTAATTGGCCAAGCTGCGCAGGGAACTAAAGATCTGCTGGTTGTTCGCGTCGTCAGCTCGGAGTTGTACGCCAAAATTCTTGGAAACGACCAAGGCGAGCTCGAGAATGTCGATCGAATCCAGCCCCAGGCCATCGCCATACAGCGGTGCATCAGGGTCGATCTCAGTGGGGGCTACCTCGAGGTTGAGCGATTCGATAATCAAGCCCGCCAAATCGAGCAGAAGCGCAGGTTCGGTGGTTAATGCAGGTGTTTGTGGCACGGACATGGCACCGATAAGTCGTGGAAAGTATGCACAATGAGCCTCGCGATGATAAAGGAACCACCCGGGTCCGCCATTTCAGCCTGGGACCGCAGCGCGGCTTGGCTGAAGGCGCCAAGCATTTCGAGTCCCTGCCGCGCATGCGTCAAATTCGCCGGAGCGGGCGCGAGCTTCACTCCGGGAATTTGGCCGAGTGAACGTCACCCGGTCTGTTCAACGCTCGTCGTCATCGTCGTGACGGCGATGCCAGCCGCGGCGGTAACCCCAATAGGGGCGCGTGTCGCGCATATAGCCGCCATAGGTGACATAGCCGGGGTTATAGATGACCCGCGGCGGAGCATAGACCACCGGAGGCGGAGCGTAGACCACGGGGGGCGGTGCCACGTAGATCGGGGGCGGCGCCACCGGGTAGACGTTGCCAAAATTGGCCGCCACTCCAGGCGTGCCAACGCCCAGCGACCAATAGACACCATCCGCGTGGGCGGAAGGCGCCAGGGCGGCAGATGCCGACAGGGCCGAGGCCAGCAAGAATGTGCGGATCATGAGGTTTCTCCAAATGAGACTGCATACATGGCTTCCATAACGGGATCGAGATGGGCGGAGCCGACAGTCTTCGCCACGTATTTGTGACTAATTGAAACATCATGCGAAGATTTCAAAGGTCTTGTTCCAGGAGTTCAACGCATTCGCAAGAGCGTCGAGTCCGGTGAACGAGGCGCAATCTATCATTGAGACGGCTGGTTCAGGGCCTGCGCAAGCGGTGGTCGGGTGCGACCATGGTCGCGCATGTGCAACAGTTGAGACTAGCGGTGTTGCGTGGCGCGCCTTTGAAGACCCGGCACGGATGCAAACCGGCGCTACCAAGTTCGGTTCGCTTGCGCCAGATGGCAGCACGATGGGACCGATGGCGTGCCCCATGAGCCGCCAATAAAACACGGGATGAGGAATCGTCTATGCCGTTGTCGAACTCGAGCGCGTCCCCAGCGACCCCCGGCGCAACAGAACTGATGTTGCGGACATTGAAGGTTCTTCGGTCTCATTTTTGGCTCAAGTCCGTCGGAACGTCGTCATTCATGCTGGTATTTTTTGTCGCCTACTTTTATTTGCTCAAACATCCGGACGGCCATGTGACGACGATGCCCCTCACGGCACTTGATCGCTGGGTTGGGTTTCAGCCGTGGGCGTTGCCGATCTATTTGTCGTTGTGGGTATATGTTTCTTTGCCGCCCGCCTTGATGGCATCGCGAAGCGACATCATCGGTTTTGGCACGCGCATTGGCGCCTTGTGTCTGATTGGGCTGGCGGTGTTCTATGTCTGCCCGACCAAGGTTCCGCCCGTGTCCATCAACTTTGCGCGGCATCCGGATTTTTCAATCCTTAAGGGTGTCGACGCGGGTGGCAACGCCTGTCCGTCCCTGCACGTGGCCACGGCTGTATTCGCTGCATTCTGGCTGGATCGGATGGCCCCAGGGCTGGGCTTTGGCACCCGGATGCGTGGCATCAACGCGCTCTGGTGTGCAGCCATTGCCTACTCGACCATTGCGACCGGCCAGCACGTGGCTGTAGACGTGCTGGCCGGGATCGTACTGGGCGCAACAATGGCTTGGATCACCAGGCCGCGCCTTCTTCGCCAATCTGCGGGAGATCTCAGCGAGCGTGTTAAGGCAGCGCCGTGATTGATTGAGGCGGCAACCGCACAATCGGTGTGCTTTGGCATGCTGGTGGGCGACCTGCCCGCATAGAAGGCACGCGGACAGGCAGGGATGTCGTGCGAAATGCGTCGTAAGTAAGGATTGACTCGCTCTGTGCATGTCAATGATTGGCGGGCAATCAAAGGCATGTCGCAGCCGATGTTGCGTACGCGACGCGCCTGCAGGGGTGTGCCCGGCGCGACGCGTTTGGCATCACGGGTCTTTCTGCAGCGACAGCAGGCTTGCGCCGCGCGAATGCGTTTGATGGAGAATAGGGCGTTTTACACAGGCTGGGCAGGTGCTCGGCTTGCGTTTGGCCCCATTTCCCATGCAGCCCACGGATTCCAATAGCCCCAAAGCATCCAACTTCCTACGCCAGATCATCGAGGCCGACTTGGCTAGCGGCCGTGATGCCGGCCGGCGCTTCGCCGGCACTCCAGGTGATGCGCAACAGCTCGCCGATGCCCCCCTGGACACGGCGCGCATTCGCACGCGTTTTCCGCCGGAGCCCAACGGCTACCTGCACATTGGCCATGCCAAGAGCATCTGCCTGAATTTCGGGCTGGCACAGGACTATGGCGGCGTGTGTCATCTTCGCCTGGACGACACGAATCCCGAGAAGGAAGACGAGGAGTACGTGCAGGCCATACGCGACGCAGTGCGATGGCTAGGCTTTGATTGGGTGGTCGGCGGCGTCAACCATGAGTACTTTGCGAGCGATGACTTCGACTTCATGTATCGCGGCGCCTGCGCTCTGATCAAGGCGGGGTTGGCCTATGTGGACGAGCAGTCGCCAGAGGACATGCGTCGAAATCGTGGCACGCTCACCGAACCCGGCGTGAACAGCCCTTGGCGCGAGCGGCCGCCGAGCGAAAGCCTGGAACGCTTTGAGGCCATGCGCGCCGGCAAGCACGCCGAGGGCAGCATGGTGTTGCGCGCAAAGATCGATATGGCAGCGCCCAACATCAACTTGCGCGATCCGGCCATTTATCGCATCAAGTTCGCGCACCACCATCGCACGGGCGACCGCTGGTGCATTTACCCGATGTATACCTATGCGCACCCGGTCGAGGACGCTCTGGAGCGCATCACCCACAGCATCTGCACCCTGGAGTTTGAGGACCAGCGACCTTTCTACGACTGGGTTCTCGCCCAGCTTGCCAGCCTTGGCCTGCTGGCCCGCCCCTTGCCGCACCAGCACGAATTTGCACGCCTGAATTTGACTTACGTTGTCACCAGCAAACGCAAGCTCGCTCAGTTGGTGAATGAACGCTATGTCGACGGATGGGATGATCCGCGCTTACCGACAATTGCCGGGCTGCGACGGCGCGGCTATACGCCGGGTTCTCTTCGTCTTTTCGCCGAGCGCATCGGCGTGAGCAAATCCGATTCGTGGATCGATGACACGACCCTTGACGGGGCGCTGCGCGACGACCTCGATCCCCAGGCGCCGCGAGCCATGGCCGTGCTGGATCCCGTCAAGCTTGTCCTGACCAACTGGGACGCCGTCATGGGCAGCGGGGTGCTCGATGACTGCCACGCGCCGGTGCACCCGCATCATCCCGAATGGGGTCAACGTCACTTCAAGCTTGGTCCTCAGGTTTGGATCGAGCGCGGAGATTTCGAGAACATTCCACCGAAGGGTTTTTTCCGGTTGTTTCCTGGCAACCGGGTGCGCCTCAAGTACGGCCATGTCATCGAATGCACCGGCGCGACCTTCGACGCGCATGGCCAAGTCATCGAAGTCCAGGCCGCGCTGGTGCCCGACACGAAGAGCGGAACACCCGGGGCCAATGCGGTGAAAGTCAAAGGCGTGATTACCTGGGTGGGCGCAGCCGACGCTGCGCCAGCGCAGGTGCGCTTGTACGGCCGCCTGTTCACTCAGCCGCAGCCTGACGCTGGGGGGCGCGATTTTCTCTCCGTGCTCAATCCCGATAGTCTGCGCGTCGTTTCTGGGTGGGTCGAGCCGAGCGCGGCGCACGCGCCTTGCGGTACCAGCTTTCAGTTCGAACGGCATGGCTATTTCGCGACCGACCTTCGTGATCACGCGCCGGGCCGGACTGTGTTTAACCGCACGACAACACTGCGCGACGGTCGCGCAGGCTGAGCGCGCAAGCTACGCCGATCTTTGCACTTGGCCATGACCTGTCTCGGCCTCCGCATGCCTGGTGCGCAGCTCGCCGAGGACTGTTCGTCGTTGGCGGCCGCTGCGGATATGGCTAGCCAAGGCCTGTCCGAGCAGGGATTTTGCATAGCGCGGCCGGACGCGCTGGAGAAGTTGTGTGAAGTTCCACCCCGTGCGTGTGCGGCAGCAGCGTCGTTTTGGGAGGCGTTGCCGCCAGACGGCTATTTAAGGGATGGTGGACATTACCGTAACCGTCGCCACGGCAGTTTTATCCAACATCTGCATGCTGCGGCCGGCGCCTCGGATCTGGAACAGGTGCCGCAACGGGCCCATTACCAGCCCTCCACCTTTAACGCGCTGCACGGCGGTCTGGTCCGGTGGTACCCCCCATTGGATGGGCAACTCGTGGCCATGCCGTGCTTTCGCGGGCTGGTCGCGGGCTTGGGGCGAGTGTTCGCCGGGCAGCGGCCCGTTCGACAGTGGTTCGTCGAGGTGCACCAGTTCCGTATCGATACCCATGGCGGCGTCGGGCGCCCTACGCCGGAGGGGGCGCATCGCGACGGCGTGGATTTCGTGGGCGTTATCTTGGTGCAGCGTCAAGGGATTCGCGGGGGAGAAACACGCGTGTTCGAACTCGATGGGCCGTACGGTGTGCGCTTTACGCTTGACCAACCCTGGAGCGCTCTGCTCATGGATGACACCCGCGTGATCCACGAAACAACACCCATTGTGCCGCTCGACGCAGCCGCCCCAGGCTGGCGCGATACCTTGGTGCTGACATACCGCGCCGCCGGCTTCATGGATCCGCCAGGTTAGGTTGCGCGCCAGACCCATAAGCGCAACTGCTGGGGTTGGCCGGCGGCACGCTGCACTGGGGGCGCGCTGACTGCAAGGTGCCCGCCATCGCGGCATTGGCGCATTGCCTACGCGAATACGCTGGAACACGTTTGGCCGCGCCAGGCAATTGCGCCAGCGTTCTGGAGCCCGCGTCGCAATCGCAGGCCATGCACGGCGCGCGGTGGAGCGCGGTTTTCGCATATGCACGGGTTCTGTGCCGGATCTCAAGAGAGCGAGCGCGCAGAGCCGCCGAACCGATCACCATCTACGGCGGTTGAACACCTGCAAAGCGGGTCGTATCGTGCCGGGACGGCTGAATTAAATTGGCTTTTGTGCGACGCCCGCCGGTAGCGTCAGGCAAGGGAAAGCTCGCACGGCTTATGCTTCGTTGCTATTGCCGGCAGCAGTCGGCGACAGCGACTTAGCCTTTGGAGCCTCCGCATGACCGCACGCATCCCCGCCACCCTGATCGCCGGCGACGGCATTGGCCCCGAAATCATGGCTGCCACGCTGACTGTGCTCGAGGCGCTGCAGGCGCCGTTCGACTGGGATGCCCAAGTCGCGGGTCTCGGTGGCGTGAATACGGCAGGTGATCCGCTGCCGCAAGCCACGCTGGACAGCATTCGCAAGACGCGTCTGGCGCTCAAAGGCCCCTTGGAAACACCTTCTGGCGGTGGATACCGATCGAGCAATGTGCGATTGCGCGAAGCGTTCAAGCTCTACGCGAACATGCGTCCGGCCAAGACCCTGATTCCGGGCGGCCGCTTCGACAAGATTGACCTGATGGTCTTCCGCGAGAACGTGGAGGGCCTGTACATGGGCTATGAGCATTACATCCCCATCGATGACGACCCGCACGCAGTGGCCATCGCGACCGGCGTCAATACCCGGCAGGGGGCGCGGCATATTCTTGACTATGCGTTTCAAACCGCGATCAGCATGGGGCGCAAGAAGGTGACGGTTGTGCACAAGGCCAACATCATGAAGGCGCTCACAGGGATTTTCCTGGAAACCGCATACCAGTTGCACAAGGAGAAATATGCGGGGCAAATCGGCCTCGACGACGTCATTGTCGACGCATGTTGCATGAAACTTGTGATCAACCCCTGGCAGTTCGACACGTTGGTCACAACCAACCTGTTCGGGGACATACTGTCAGACCTCGCCGCCGGGCTTGTCGGCGGCCTAGGCATGGCCCCGGGGGCCAATATCGGACAAGACGCCGCAATTTTCGAGGCCGTCCATGGCTCGGCACCCGACATAGCAGGCAAAGGCATTGCCAACCCGATTGCGTTGATGCTGGCCGGCGGCTTAATGCTCGACCATGTTCGCCTCCATGACAAGGCGCAGCGCCTGCGCCAAGCGATCTCCGAGACCCTGAATGCGGACGGTGTGCGCACAGGCGACCTCGGCGGCAAGGCTAGCACCAAGGACTTTACCGACGCGGTCGTCGCGCGGATCCGCCATAGCTAAATGCTGGCTGGTCATCCTCGTCTACCACCGCAGATAGTAGGCCTTGCTCCCGGTGCGCACCTTGATTGCTCGCACCTGCCCGTCATGCCGCCCCTCGATTGTGTAGGTTCCAGCGGGGACCTTGAGGTAGCACAGGGAGTGAATTGGGCCACAATTTGGTTGCCTTTTTTGATGGTGACCGGAACGTCCGCGAGATATGCCCTGCGTGGCCCCTTGACCATCCAAAAGCCAAGATTGAAGTGTGGCGCTTGGGCCAGGAGTTGTTGTCGTGAGCCCTCGCCAACTCCCCGGCAAAGGTACTGGATGGGGATCGGGCCTCAGGTATGGACCGGTTTTGCGGCCACGGCGAATAAAGGAAGGGCACCCGCTGTGGCGAGAACCGCAGCAGTTTTCAGCAATGCCTGTGTATAGGGCATGACTGACTCCTTGTGTCTGAAGATCGATGCCAAGGCACTCGCGCTGCGCGGTTGCTCGTTCGCTGGGGCGCAACATTGCTCTGACCCGTGCGATTGGATCCGCTTGCTGCAGAGGTTGTTCCTCGCAAGGAAGCGGCAGGGATCTTTCGAGGGCGGTCTCGGGCTGCCGATGGGATCCGCGTAACCAGCCAAGCTGCTCCGCCCGGGGGGCTCCTGGCGCGGCTTCGAACCGATGCGACCTTGGAACCAGGGGAAACGGCGTGTCGGCGGGCATGCTCCTCATATGGTCGCCGCTGTCAATCGCGCGCAAGCATGGTGGATGGCCGGTGAGGGGTTTGAGGATCGATCGGGTGATGCGACACGAGCGTTGCAGCGACGATGAATCAGACTCATATCCGCGGATTGGTTACCAGCATTTCATCGATTCGTCGTGGGCCTGCCTCGCTCTAAAGTCGGGGATCAGCCTTGCGGTGCCCTGGTCGGAGCGTCGAGGGTTGCCCTGTCGTTGCTCGTGTGGCATCGCCCAATCGATCCGGGGCCGATGCTCATGGTGTGGGCTTTTGGCGTTGTGCGTGGGTGCCGATGGCTCACACGAAGCCGGCCAGTTCGCGCGCTACGGCCACGCAGACCTTGTTGGCCTGAATGCCGCGCTTGTGCAGCGCGGCAGTTGCGGCCGCTCAGCCGCAACTGCGCCTTCCAGGCCATCGTACGAATCGCCTCGGACAGGCCGTGCTGGCGCGCGTGGATCTCCTTGCCGACCCTGGCCTGGAAGCGGTAGTTCCAGGCCGCCTCGACCAGCAGCCTGCGCGCATGCGTGTTGCCCGTCTAGGTGATGCTGCCGCGGCTCGTGCGCTCACCGCTGGAGTGCTCCGAGGGCACCAGGCCCAGGTAGCCCATGAGCTTGCGCGGGTGCTCAAAGCGGCTCAGGTCACCGATTTCCGCGACCAAGCCGATCGCGGTGACCGCAGCCACCCCACGCAACGCCTGCAGGGCTTCGACCACCGGCTCGAAGCGCCAATCGGTGATCGACTCCTGCAGCGCTTTCGTCAACCGCGCCACACGTTCGTCGGCCGCTTTCACCGCTTGCCAGGACTCGGTGAAGGCCGTCTGCGTGGCGGGCGACTCGAAGCTTTGCCTGGCCAGCCACGCATCGTGTGCAAGGCACCAGGAGGTCTTCCCGCCATAACGACGGTCGTGACGCAGCAGGAAGCCCTTGAGCTGTTGACGCGCCTGCCCACGGTGGTGGACAGCGTCTTCGCGCGCCCGGGACAGATCGCGGATCGCCTCGTCTTGTGGATCGGGAATCCACACTGGCGTCTGCATCCCGGCGCGCGAGTGCTCGGCCAGATTGAGGCTGTCGCGGGCGTCGGTCTTGACCCGCTGCCCCGGCTGCCGAGGCATCTTCGATGGCGCAATGACCTCGCACGTATAGCCCCTCGCAGCCAATGCCCGCTGCCACCCATAGCCTGTCGGACCAGCCTCGTAGACGATGTGCAGCCCATCGACCGTGCCCAGCTTGGCCAGAACCTTCAACAGTTTCGGAACGTCATGCGCGACCTTGCCCACCAAGCGAGCCTTGTCTCGCCCAGGCTCGGCCACAGCCACGGTGATGCTGTCCTTGTGCACGTCCAAACCCACATAAATCTTGGTACCCTTTTCCATGGTCGGTCTCCTGTTTGCTGATGGCCCGTGCCACAGCATGTAGCTCTACGCGCCTCGGCGCGCAACCTACGATGTTGGAGACCGGCCACCTGCCCTCGCGGGGCGGCGACCATGATGTCTAAAATCCTTCGCATGAATGACGATGGCCCTGACGTCGGGCGGGATTGATGCGAACATGACTACGCCTGTCAATGACTACGTGCTGACCTTGTCTTGTGCTGACACCAAAGGCATCGTCTATTCGGTGTCAGGGTTGCTGTACCAGGCTGGTTGCAACATCCTGGATTCACAACAGTTTGGCGACCCAGGGACGCGTCTTTTTTTCATGCGGGTGCACTTTGCCGCGCCGCCGCATTTGGACGGACCCGACAAATTGGACCTGCTCTTTGGCGACCTGCGCCAGCGCTTTGCAATGCACGCGGCAATCCACGCTGTTGCCCGCCGAGCGCGGGTGCTGATCGCCGTAAGCCGCCAAGCCCATTGCCTTAATGATCTGCTGTTTCGTTGGCGTGCGGGCCAGCTGCCGATGGATGTTGTGGGTGTCGTCTCCAACCACCCTGACTGTGCAGGATTGGCGGACCACTACGGTGTGCCTTTCCACCATGCAGCGCTACCGCCAAAGCCGGATAAGTCAGCGAAGCGCGCTCAGGAATTGCATATCGAAGCGCTGGTGCGCGAACAGCATGTCGATCTGTTGGTGCTGGCGCGTTACATGCAAATCCTGAGCCCGGAATTTTGCGCAGCCTTCAATGGCTGCGCAATTAACATCCACCATTCGTTCCTGCCGAGTTTCAAGGGGGCACGGCCCTATGCGCAGGCGCATGATCGCGGGGTGAAGCTCATTGGTGCCACGGCCCATTATGTGACAGCGGAACTGGACGAAGGCCCCATCATTGAGCAAGATGTGGTGCGGGTGGATCACAGCCAAAGCATTGAGGCCTTGACGGCAGCAGGGCAGGACGTGGAGAACCAGGTGCTTGCCCGCGCAGTCCGCTGGCATGTTGAGCGGCGCATCCTGCTCAACGGACACAAGACCGTGGTGTTCCAATAAGTCAATAAGCGGATCGCAGCACGAATTCGCATCTAGCCACCAACCGCAACAACCGGATCCCTTCATGCCACGTCCTTCCGCACCGCGCGCCAGTTTGCAAAGCTCTGCCGAGGCAGCCGAGGCAGCTTTTTACGAAGCCCTGCAGGCGGCGGACGTGGACGCGCTCATGCAGGTTTGGGCCGATGATGACGATCTGGTCTGCGTTCATCCCGGCGGACCGCGAATCGTCGGTGCTGCAGCGATTCGCTCGAGTTTCGAGCAACTGCTTGCAGGGGGCGCGTTGCGCATTGTCCCGGAGCGCGTACTGCGTTCGGTTTCCTTGGGATGCGCAGTGCACAACGTGGTGGAACGGGTGGTGATGCAGAGTCAGCCCGGCGAGCAGCAGTTTGCATTCGTTTTGGCAACCAATGCCTACACCAAGACGCCTGACGGGTGGCGTATGGTGCTCCACCATGCAAGTCCTGCGACGGCGCATGAGGTGGCGGAAGTCATGACCATGCCCGAGCGCTTGCACTGAGGGACCAGGCAGTATGGGTGATGGCCCTGTGGGTCTGGGGCGCGACCTCATTTTGCAGCGAAGCGACGCGTTATACGTCGCACCGCGGTGGCTTCCCGGGGCGCATGCGCAAACCATCTGGCCGGCGCTTTTTTCCCGTCCGGCAACTGCGGTGCGGCCTTTGAGGTGGGAGCGGGAACGATGGGACACCCCTGATGGTGATTTCGTCGACGTTGACCGCATCTCCGTTGAGAGGCGCGGTACTGCGCCACTGGTCGTGCTGTTCCATGGATTGGAAGGCTCGTCGCGAAGTCACTACGCACAAGCGGTAGCCCATGCTTGCATGCGAGCGGGATGGAGTATCGCTGTGCCGCATTTCCGGGGTTGCTCAGGTGAGCCGAACCGTGCGCCGCGCGCCTACCATTCGGGGGATTGGCCTGAGGTCGACTGGATCTTGCGGCGCTTTTGCGCAACCCACAGCGGTGCCCTGCAGGCGATCGGTGTTTCACTCGGTGGCAATGCGCTTCTGCGATGGGCGGAGGAGGCGGGTCATGCGGCGAGGGGCGTCGTTCAATCCTTGGTCAGTGTGAGCGCGCCTATTGATCTGGCTGCTGGCGGCGCAGCGATCTCGTGCGGGTTTAACCGCTTGGTCTACACGCGCATGTTCCTGCGCACGCTCAAGCCCAAGGCGATCGGGATGGTGCACAGGTACCCAGGATTGGCGGACGCTCGCGCCATCGCGGCGGCACAAGACCTTCGCGCTTTCGATAATGCGTTTACCGCGCCCGTGCATGGATTTCGTGATACCGATGACTACTGGCGGCGGGCTTCAGCCAAACCGCACCTGGCGCGTATCCGTGTACCGACACTGCTCATCAACGCGCGAAATGATCCGTTTCTTCCAGCCAGCGCCTTGCCTGCAGCCGGTGAAATCGCGCCCGGTGTATGGCTGGAGCAGCCGGAGGAGGGTGGGCATGTCGGCTTTGCCAGAGGAGGTCCGCCTGGGGTGCTCGACTGGCTACCGCAGCGCATACTGCAGTTTTTCGCTCACGGGCTGTGAGATGGACGATCTCGTTCTGCAGGGATTAAAGCGGTGGCCGGACGTGCCTGCCTGCACAGGCTGGCTGGCACTGGACGCTCGCGGCGACTGGTGGATACGCGATGCCGAAGTGCATCCATGGCCGCGCTTGCCACATGGTCGTCTTGACAAGACTGGCGCAAGCAGGGTGCAGAACTCGAAGCTGATTGGCTTCATTCAGCGCAACTACGCCGCAGACGCGCAAGGCTACTGGTTCTTCCAGAATGGGCCACAGCGGGTCTATGTCGACCTTGAAGCGGCGCCGCTCGTGCTGCGTCTGCAGGTCAACGCGGACTCGCCAGAAGACCTGATGTGGACCACACAGACAGGGCAAGCCTGCAAACCACATGCTGGATATGTTGATGAGCTGGGCCGCCTATTTCTTGCCACCAGCGCGGGCCCCGGCGTATTGCACAGCCTTGACGTGCCCCTTCTCACGCCGTGGCTTGACGAGTCGCTTCAATTCCTGAGCCTGCCTGGGGTGCCAACCATGGTGCTCGAAACCTTGCGGAGTGAGGAGCTGCAGCACCGACTAAGGTTTCAAGTGCAGCCGTCATCCATTTTGCGCTTTCCCAGTTAGCCAACCAGGGAACACCGAAAAAAACCCGCACGTGGCGGGATCCGGTGGAATTGTGTGGCCGGAGAGACCAGGCGCGTCTGAGTTGTCCAGACGCCGGTTCGCCACGCACGGCTCACTTTGATTGGGCAACCATGTAATCGACCGCTGCCTTGACGTCTGCGTCGCTTGCGGTACTCCCACCTTTAGGAGGCATCATTCCGCGTTTGCCTGTGTAGCCATGGATGGCCCGATCATAGAGGGTGGGCATTCCTTGGGCAATGATTGGTCCCCAATCGGTCTTGTCGCCGAATTTCGGCGCGCCCGCGATGCCGGCGCCGTGACAGGCTATACAGGTGCTTTCGTACAGTTTTTTGCCGGCGTCGGCGGTTGCAACTGCACCCGCTGCCGCACCGCCGTTGGATGGCTGCGAAGCTGTGCCGGCTGCAGAGGCGCTACTCGTTGCCGCAACGCTTGAGTTTGAGGTGGCGGTGGCTTGCGACGCGGGCTGTGAACTCGATGCGATCGCGATCTGCGCCACAGGTGCGATGCGCTGATCAGTGGCCGCCGTGGACAGCGAGCCCGAACCGGCGGGGGGCACCGACTCGTTGGAAATGAAATGCACAATCAACAGCAGTGCAATGACGGGGGTAGCAAAACCGATAAGAAGAATGATGATCGTTTTGCGCAGTGTCGACGCAAACGGAAGATCACTACCTTCGTTGGAGGTTTTTGTTTGATGTGAGCTCATGATCAGTGCGGTGGAATGAACAATATCAAGATTGTGTAACTCGCCAAATGATATGGGGTCTTCGCTTGGTGTTGACCCGCGATATCCCGAATAGGGCACCTGATAGACTGCGAGGTTGAGGTTCGTCATGATGTAGGTGCCGCGTCCTGTGGGGTTCAGTCGCTGCCTTCCGGTCCCCCGCACTTGGCCCTCACCTCTCGCCCATGCACACGTGGCTCAGCGGCTGGAGTATCGGCATCGAAAAGTAGAGGTCATCTTGGCGGAGCGTTAAGATGGCCATCGGACGCCCGCCTGTGAAGGCATGGTCATGCGCCCGTAGCTCAGTGGATAGAGTATTGGCCTCCGAAGCCAAGGGTCGCTGGTTCGATCCCAGCCGGGCGCACCAAAAAAACACTTATAAAATCAATAACTTATAGAACAAGCCCGACCTCACCAGTCGGGCTTTTTTTCGTTCAAAACGCCCGTTTGTGGGAGCCCATTCCCACTCAATTCCCACTGACGGCCACGTTTTCCATTGCACTCCTCCCACGGAATTCCCACTGGCGAGCACTGAGCTGCGCTTGATCGGCAAGAACCGCCTCGAAGCGATGGTCCACGCCTCAGCAAATGGCGGCGATCGCGCCGCACCGCAACAGACCAGTCCCAGCGACGGACATGCAACATGTCTGCTCCCGAACGCGGCCACGTTCCCCATCCAAAAAAAGCTCATCTTCTTAATCGATTCGGGGCCACAATCGACCGCATGGCGAACGACGGCGAAGCCCTCTTTGAAGACTGTTGCGATCCGGTGGATCTCCTCATCCAGCAGGATGCGGAGGAGATCCTCGCTCAGCGCGCATGGGAAGACGCATCTCTCGAACAGGCACAACGCCAGGCCGAGGAAGAGTCGTTTGCGCGCGCGCTCAATTCCCCAGGCTTCTGCGGTTTGGGGAATGCCCGCACCTTCATGACCATCAGTGCGCACGTGGCCATCACTCGCATGGCCCCACTGACCGCCTTATTGGCAGCGTTGAGTCAGATCGTGCGCGGTCTTTGGATAGAGCACCTCGTCCAACGCGTCCTTCTGTTGGCGGCACGTCGCATCATCCAGGCCGCCACGCCATCCGGGCGCTCCATTCCAAGCGACTGCCTCACCCCGCGTCTTGTCGCACAACGTCCCTTTGTCGCCCGCGCCACGCGGGCCGCAGTGCATGCCTTGATCTGATTCGGATCTGAGCAACACCGACCGCCCGCGCGATCCTGCGTCGGCGGTTTTTTTGCGCGTCCGCCTGCGCAGTGCGCCCATCCCACGCGTGTTCCCAACCTCAAAGGAGCACCCCATGGACCCACTTTTCTTGACCTTGTCAGAGGTCGCCCATCTTTTGCGTCGTCGCACGAAGAGCATCGCCAATGCCGTCAACGCCCGGACGAATCGCCTGGAGTTCAGCGACGGCACCGGCATGGCCACGATCAAACTCGGCCGCGCCCGCCTCGTTCCCCGCACCGCCCTGCAGCAGTTCCTGCGCGAACGCGGCTTGACGCTCGACGCCCCACAGATCGCGCCAGGCACCCGGACACCCGCCGCGGATGCACCGGCAGACGCCGTGCCCCCGTCGAAGCCACGCGGCCGACCC
>JABBOE010000160.1 GCA_019351955.1 Pseudomonadota bacterium | reverse complement strand
TTCATAGCGATCAATCGTCTTGCTCACCGCCGTGTAGCTCAGTCCCACATCGGCGCCAATCTGCGTGCGCGTGCGCCCGTGACCTGCCACGGTTCATCGGACCAGTCATTCCTGGACGACGGCCCCTTTTCGCAGTTGAACAACCTTGCTGCACGAACTCGTTCGGGGTCCGGTAGCCGAGACGGCTGTGCGGCCGGACCTCGTTGTAATGCCGTCGCCATTGCTCGATGACGACCTTCGCTTCGGTGCGATTCCTGAACCATTCCAGGCTCAGGCATTCGTCCCGGAACTTGCCATTGAAGCTCTCGTCGATGCCGTTCTGCCAGGGCTTGCCGGGATCGCTGAGCGCCAGGTCGATGTTCTCAGCCTTGGCCCAGCGCAGGATCGCCCGCAAGACGAACTCGGGGCCATTGTCGGAGCGAACGTACCGCGGTGCGCCGTGGACGCTGACAAGCTGGGACAACACCTCGACCACGCACCCGGCGCGGGCTCCCTCCGATAAATGCCGCGGATCAGGCCGACGCATTTTCGACGATTGAATTCACCTCGGCCCCGACGAGGACGGCGATGCCCGACAGGTATAGCCACATGAGCAGAACGATGACCACGCCCAGCGATCCGTAGCTGACTGGCAGAGTGTTGAAGACACTCAGGTAGAGTTTGAGCCCGAACGATCCGAGCAGCCAGATTGCCACGCCGACGAGCGTGCCGGGCATCAGCCAGTGCCACCGCCGATGCGTGACATTCGGTCCCCATACATAGATCAGGTTGAACGCTGCCAGCACGCAGGCCAGGACGAAGATGCCGGAGAGAACGTGCCAGACCAGCGCGACGAAGCCGCCGCCTCCCCACCGGTGCGCAGCGACGTCGCTGAGCTGCCCGCCGTACATCAGGAGCAGCAAGGCGCCTGTGAAGAGCAGCAGGCAGGCCACCGTCAAACCCGAAGCCACCAGGTAGGCCTTCCACCAGGACCTAGACTCGATGGTCTCGTAGGCGTTGTGGATGCCTCTGACAACGGCCAGCATCCCACGCGAAGCCGACCACCACGCGAACAGCAGGGCGGTGAAGAGTTTGAGGGCCCCGCCACCCAGGCTGACTTCGCCGAGCGTCGTGTCAATGAGCCTAGAGGTCGCCACTTGGGGCGCAACGGCCTCGAGGTGGTGGCGCAATGTCTCCTGGAACGCATGCTGCGACTGCAGGAGCAGGCCGAGCAGGTCCATCAGAAAGAGCAGCAGTGGGAAGATCGAAACGAGAAAGTAGAAGGAAAGCATAGCCGACTGGTCGAGCACGCGATCCTTCCAGAACCGCTGCCAGATACGCCAGAGCAGATCTTTCAAGCCCAATCGAAGGTGCATTGGCCGCCCATCCATTCGAAGACCTCAGGTCGCAACCGCGAAGCGCCGCACGCATTTGACATCACCGTGAACGGCGATGTGTGCGGCACCACCAGGCAGGTCGCACAACAACCGCGAGAATAGCCCGCAGTCTCGCGCAAAAGCGTACCCGCGCACCCAAATAACAAATTGGGCAACAAAGAAGGCGCGCCCAGATTGAGCGGCGATTCGAACACCGGGTTCTGCCGCACCCACACCCCGTTTTCCACCATGGCGTCCGACGCGCAGCCCACCGATCAGTGTGTGCACACGGTGCGTCGCACGACGACATCCTTGCTGCCCGCAGACCCTGGCGCTGGCGTGTCCGCCGCATCGACCTTTTTCACTAGATTGAATTGCGAGCCGATCAAGCCCGCTCCGATACCCAGCCCAACGCCAATCCCGGAACGGCGCAAAAACGCGCGGCGATTGATGGTGGGTATAGCGTGGCTCAAACCGCGCTTGAGCTGATCGACCCAGATGGTCGACGAACCCGCAGACGCCGATCGGGCGTCTGCGGGTTCGGAGGTTCGTGTGAGCAACATGTCTTCACTCCAGTGCGATTGCGTGGGACCGGTGCCTCACGCCTGGGTCAAATCCGGGTCGTGCGGTAATACGCGCGAATGTGTTCCGTCAAGCGGTAGCCTGTCTCCTGGCGGGGCTCAGCGACAGTATCGGCAGCTTGCTGGTGCTGCGCAGCTTGCGACATGGCATCCGCTCTGCCAAGTGCGGCGCCCAGCGCCGCCGCAGCAACGCCACCCACCCCTAGCAACATCGATCTGCGTTTGATAGGGGCCGCACTTTCCAAGCCTTGAGGTGCCGATTTTTTAGGATGCATTTGCGTCTCCTATGTACAAACCGACGTGCGCTGGCATTTTGTTTCGCTGCACTGTAGTCGAGCGCTCGGTTGTTTCAATAAGGAACTATTGGGCATCGACGCATATGGATACGCAAATTAATTCACGCTTGCGCTCCACGCGTAAATTTCATAGTATGAAAAACCCTGCATAATATACGGATTATTCATGGAGCTGCTGAATTTGGCGCGCGGCGCGCTTCTGGCCATCAGCGTGCTGATTTTCGTGATCGGGATGCTGTGGCGCACTGTCGGTCTGATCCGCCGCCCGACCAAGCCCCCGGCTTCCGCGCCCCGCCGCGTGCATGTGCAGGGCGCCGTGTGGATGACGGTGGTGCGCCACATGCTGCCGCGTGCTGGAACCCGGCCCAGCCCCACATTGGCGACGCTCAATCCCTACTTCTATCACGTCGGGCTGGCGTTTATCGTGTTCGGCTATGCGCCGCATATTGCCTTTCTGCAGCGCCATCTCGGCATCTACTGGCTCGCCTTGCCGGATGCTGTGATGTATCTCGCCGCTGGCGTGACCATCATCTCGCTGCTCGTGGCCCTCGCTATGCGCCTGATGGACCCCACGCTGCGGCGCATTTCGGGCGCCGACGACTACATCTCCTGGGGCTTGCTGTTCCTGGTGATTTTTAGCGGCATGGCCTTGATCGACCAGCCCTCCAGCGCTTACGCCGCGCAGGGGTACTCCGCTGACCCGACAAGGCTGGCCATTCACCTCATGGCCCTCGAACTGCTGCTGGTGTGGTTTCCCTTTGGCAAGCTGTTCCACACCGTGAGTTGGTTTTTCGGCCGCGTCCAGTTCGGTGCATTCATGGCGCGTCGGGGAGTTCGGGCATGATGAATCGTGAGATGTATGTGCAGTTCGGCAACGCCATCAGCCACTTGGCGGAGCAGGCGCCCAAGATTGACATGCCGGACGCGGAGCGCGTCAAGCGTGCTAAGACGGTCATGCTGGAAAAAATGGATCGCAGCCTCGCCGTCGACTTGGAATCCTGCGTGCGTTGCGGCTATTGCGCAGATGCCTGTCAGTTCAGCGTGCAAAGTGACGACCCGGATCTCATTCCCACCCACAAACTCGAACTGCTGCGCCGCGTCTGGCGGCGGGAGGTTGCGCCCCTGGCTTGGCTGTGGAAGCCATTCACCCAGGACGTGGACGCCGATGATCTGCGCGAATGGCAGGCGCTGTGTTTCGATAGTTGCACCGAGTGCGGGCGCTGCAGCATGGTCTGTCCGATGGGCATCAACATCGCCCGCGGAGTGAACGTCATGCGGGAAGCCCTGGCCGCCGCCGCACTCGCGCCGGATGAACTGCGCGCCGTGCAAAGTGAGCAAGACGTGCGCGGCACGGTGTTCGGTGCGGACGCCGGCCACCTTGCCAAAACCGTCGAGGTGGTGCGCCGCCGTGGCGTCACCGTGCATCTCGATAAGCCCAAGGCCAATGTGCTGATGCTCACCACGGTGCTCGACATCCTGCTGTTCGAGGACGCCCTTGAAGCCACGGCGCGCGTGCTCAACGCCGCAGGACTGGACTGGACCCTGCGCAGCAATGGTTACGAAGCCGCAAACTTCGGCTTGCTCTCCGGCGTGGAAGAAACGCAGAAAAAGGCGTCCGAAGCCGTGATCCGCCAAGCCATTGAGGTTGGCGCCGAGATGGTCATCGTGCCAGAGTGCGGCCATGCCTATCCCGCGCTGCGCTGGGAAGGCGCGGAGGTGCATGGCGGGCCGCTTCCGTTCCGTGTCTTGGCCATTTCCGAGCTGATTGGCGAGTTGGTGGAGCAAGGCAAGTTGCCGCTGCGCGGCGATGCTCATCAAACCCTGATGTTCCACGATGCCTGCAAACTTGGCCGCCACGGCGGCGTGTTCGAGCAGCCGCGCCTGGCCCTGCGCGCCACAGGTGCCGCGTTGCGCGAACCACGCGATACAGAAGAAATGAACTGGTGCTGCGGCGGCGGCGCAGGCGGTTTCCTCATCAACCGCGCGGCTCCGCTGCGGGCGCAGGCCTTTGCCATCAAACGGGCGCAGGTGGACAACAGTGGCGCGCAAGCGGTCGTCACGTCCTGCGGCAGTTGCCGACTCAATTTCCTGGCAGGCGCGGAGCAAACCGCATGGGACAAGCCCGTTCTCAGTCTGGTGGAACTCATCGCCCAGAACCTCGTAGACAACCCTTCGCCGCTCACAACGCCCTAATGGTGCGCCGTTTTTGAGCGCCCCCAGAGTCGGCTCGCGTACTTTTGGGTGTGCCAGTTCGCCGATTCGCAACCCCCTCGAACAGTGACACGCCCGCGCCGACAGCCAGGACCAACAAGGCGACGATAAAACTCCAGACGTACAGCTCGCGCCCATAGCCGAACGGATGAGTCTGATCCGGGGACGCCTTCGCACGATGGATTCCATAAAGCAGAAGCAGTTCGTTGATGCTGTCGGCCAGCGAATGCACGCCCTCGCTCCACATCGCCGAACCGCCGGAAAATGCGGCTGCAGCAAACTTTCTCATCGCAATCAGCAGGTTGCCTGCAAGGACCGTATAGACCACGGCACGCGAACCAGACCATTCAGGCCTCGGGGTGGTATCCCTATTCTGTGCCAGCCAAGCTTTCACAGGCTTTCGGTAATGCACCCCCAGGCTGTACAGAATCAGGAGGATTTTCTTGCCCGTGTCGTTGACCAGGGATACGAAGAACTCTATCCGTCTCTCGTGGTTGAAGGCGCACGGGATCCCCGTAGCACCTGGCGGACACCCTTACATGACGTGAGCGGCCTTGGTGCCGTAGTAGTTGTGGATGTCTGTGGCCCATGTGGGATCCACCATATTGGGCCAGGTGTCCTGGGCGAAACCCGGGGCGCTTTTGAGGCGCTCCTTGTCAACATTCAACACGAAACATTTGTGGTCAGCGTCAAGTTTCAACGCACTCCAGGGCACGGCGAACAACTTCTCGCCCATGCCAAGAAAACCGCCGAATGACAGCACCGCATATTCAATGCGGCCACTGTGCATGTCCAGCATGATTTCCTTGATCTCGCCCAAGTTCTCCGCCTGCTCGTTGTGCACATCGGTGCCGATCAGTGTGTCGGCGCCCATCAGGCCGGTGTGACTGCCTTCATGCAGGGCACCCACGCCCCCGCCATTCGGTCGATCCTTGTACATGCCATAGGTATCGCGCTCTTCGTAGTTCATGTTCATCTCGCTTCAAGAAGGTGTGTTGAGAATTGACCCAAGCGATCGCATGGGCAGTGCCAAGGAACGCTTGAAGAGAACCTAAGCGCCTCGAAACGCGACGTCTGTTCGGCAGCTAACCCTGCGCGCATCGCCTCTTGATTTATTGCCCGGCTGGGCCATAGGACTGGGCAAAAAAGAATCGAAACAGCTCGCCGGTGGCATCGGGCCCGTTGGCGTCGGTGTACGAACCCTCGGCGTACCCGCCGGACCAGGCATGCCTGGCACCATGCAGGGACCAGTGTTCGATCATGGCGTGGCCTTGTGCCTCGTAGTGGATGCGGGTATAGCTTTGGCCGCCCGCGGAAACGCCTTCTTCCGAGCGAATGGGCTGCTCGGGCGTGGCCTGCCGGGTGCCGAGGCTTTCCATGGCCGCGGCGATGACCTGCTCGCCATTGCGTGGATGAACCGTGCGGTCCTGGTCGCCGCGCATGGCCGCGAGGGCATCAGGCAGGTTGGTGGTCGCGCCGGGGGCGAGCCCGGAGTGCACACCGACCGCCGCGGAAACGTCCGGATAAGCCGCTGCATCGATGGCCGCCATCGCGCCACCGGCCGACAGCCCAGCGATGTAAACGCGACGTCCATGCAATGCCGCAGGACCATCGCCTGCGTCATTGCGGCGATCAAGGCGGGCTCTCCCAGCCCGCGCAACTGGTTGCCCTGTTGAAACCAGTTCCAGCAGCGCGCGAATTTGCCCTCCTGCGCTTGCTCGGGGTAGAGCACCAAAAAATCCTTGCTCACCAGCTCGAGCATTCATCCCCGTGCTCGCGGCGAAGTCCTCAGGGTTCTGATCCGCATGCGTCGAGTTTTGCCAGCCGACTTTCAGGGCTTTCCAAAGTGTCTCGGCGACGTCGCGGAATCTGTCAGTTGGCTCGAGCGTCGCCGCTGTCTCTGTCTTGGGATTCCTGGTTTCAATAGGCTCCGTGCGATAACCAACAGACATTTGCAGACTGGACTAACAGACTTGGTGCCAAACACATGGATGTAATTGGTTGTTGCCGTCGACCACAGACTGAGCCATACCAATCATTGCGGATCGCGCATGAAGCTTCGGCATCGTGTCGCGGCAAGCGGCTCAGCGACACGTCGGCAGTCCTCCGAAATTTTGCTCATTCGCCGTCGGCGGCAACAGCCCAACATCCGTCAAATCAAGTTGAGGAGTCGTCATGTTGAAAGGTATCGTTGCGGGAGTCATATTGGCGGCCGCCATTGCCCTGCTCGGGGCATTTTTGCTAGTTCGAAGCGGCTTCATTCCGGCCAATGCGGACGCAAAACCCGGTGTGCTGGAAAAATGGATTGCCGGTACTTCGCTGGACGCGACCTTGAAGCGTGAAGCGCCGAAGGGGCCAAATCCGGTGGCGATGAACGATCAGAATCTCCTTGATGGGGTTCGTCTGTTTGCGCAAAACTGCGCGGTTTGCCATGGCTCCGCGCAGGGAGCCGCGTCGCTATCACCGATAGCGAAAGGCGAATATCCGAAGCCGCCACAATTTGCCACTCATGGGGTTGAAGACGACCCGGAAGGGGTTTCCTTCTGGAAAATCAAACACGGTATTCGACTGACCGGGATGCCGTCGTGGGGGTACTCACTGACCGACCGGGAGATTTGGACACTTGCACTATTTCTAAAGCACATGGACAAGCTTCCGCCCGCAGTTCAGACGTCCTGGCAGCAAGTGCAGAATTGGCCGGCCCCAGCAACTACCCAGATCGCTCCAAACTATTGATCCGGCCTAATTTATCCGTGAATCATGCTGCATATTTAACGCGTGCATCCTGGAAGAACTTTCT
>JABBOE010000159.1 GCA_019351955.1 Pseudomonadota bacterium | reverse complement strand
TTAAAAGTGAAACGAAAGAAGGAGGGGAAAACGTGACGGCGAGCGTGACGCGTCACGGCGCAACGGCCGTGACGGCGCCGCAGCGGCAGCTTCCTGTGCTCTCCACCATGCCTGCGGCTCCAGGCGCTGACGCGCCTTCGCCGCCCCCTTTCTTTGAGACAAAGCCCAACCCCAGAAAACCCGAAGGCAGACACCTGACCCCGGATGAGCAGGCGCTTTGCGGGCAGGTGTGGGCGCAGTACGGATCAGCGTACCGCGCGCGCTACGGGGCTGATCCCCTGCAGGACGGCAAGGCGCGCCGGCAGGTCGCCGATCTTGTCCGCAGCCTGGGCGCACAGGCACCGGCGATCGCCGCCTGGTACGTCGGCCATGGCGGGCGCTGGTATGTCGAGAAGGGCCATGACATCGGATCGCTGCTCGCCGATGTCGGCAAGTTGCGCACCGAATTCATCGCGTCTCAGGTCAAGGTCAACGTGCTCTCGCGCGTGCAGGGCTCCGCACCAGGGGCGGAGCGCCCGTCGGTGCCCGCGCCCGAGAAGATCAAAGAGCAGTTGCAGCGTCTCCAGAACCAATTCACGAGCGGGCGTTTCGCGCCGGCCGCAGCAAAGGAGTCAACCGGATGAATCCGATCGATACATGCACCGCATCACTCAATTTCGGGCAAGATGAGCTGAGTCGAACCGAGATTCTGGAAATCTCACTCAGGGCCATCCGGCCCGATCCCGATCAGCCGCGCCGCTACTTCGATGAAGAGGCACTGGCCGAGCTGCGCGACAGCATGGCGTTGTACGGGCTCTTGCAACCCGTGGGAGTGAGGCAATCGGCTGATGGAGGTTGGGAGCTGATCTTCGGCGAGCGACGGTATCGCGCAGCAATCCTGCTGGGCTGGAAGACCATCCCCGCACGCGTTTTCCCGGTGGAGGCGCGGCGGATCAAAACCGTGTTGCAGCTCGGTGAGAATGCGCACCGCGCAGACCTGTCCCTCCTGGAATACCTGGGAGGAATTGAGCAGTTGCGCGACCTGGGCGTGCCGGCCGGCGCGATGGCGCGCATGCTGTGCAAGCCCGACGAGTGGGTGGCGGCGATGATGGTCATCAGCCGCGACCCCCTGGCGCGCTCACTGTATGAAGCTGGGGTCATGACGCAGGTTGGCTCCTGGGAGGCGTTCTGCCGCCTCCCGGAACATCTGCGCAACGCGCTGCTGCAAAGTGGCGAGCAGTTGACGATTCAGCGGTGCAGGAAGGTGCTGGATGCCCACGAAGCGCAGATGTCCGCGCGACAACAGGGGCTGCTCGAGAGCGCGGCGCCCCAGACCTCGTGCCCTATGCCAGTGTCGCCGGGACACGATACGAGCGAGAAGCCGGAGCAAGACTCACCGTCTATCAACGTCGCTGTCTTGGACTGCGCGCCGCTTGCGGACGACTTGGAGCGCTTTGTGCGAGGACCGGACATGCGTCCCTCCGAGTTCGGCGAACACTTGGTCGTTCCCTTGTGGATCCCCCTTGAATTGGCGACTGCCATCCTTCCTGCGCAAGCGCAGGAGTTTCGGGAAATTGCCGAATGGGTGTCTGGGCAGAGGGATTTTTCCAAGGAGACTCGCGTGCAGACGGAGTTTGCCCAATTCGCTTTGGTTGCAGCGATCAGCGCTCTTGTGGGTGTGGAGTCATGACGAACATGAGCGCGCAAGGCTTAGATGCCATCACCATCTTTCAATCGCTTGACGAAGAAGGCATGCAGCGGGTTGCAAGGTCCGCCAGGACAGACATCGAGGATGTGCACCAGCAGGCCTTGATGATCTGCGCCGAAATCGCAGCAGGGCAAAGCACCTTCGACCCGCTCCTCGGTACCCTCGAGCAGTTCGTGTTCGGCAAGCTTTGGGGCTTCGCGGAGCGCGAATCCCAGTTTCGCTCTGACAACAGCACCGAGGACGAGGAGTCGGAGGGTAGTCATCTTTCAGCGGCTCGCGACGAAGACGCCAACCCCCTGTCGATTCTCCTGGCGCGTGAAGCGGCGCGGGAGGCCGAACAGGTGCGCAGCGCGGCGGTCGCCGTGGCCCGCCGAGCGGATCCTCGGACGGCACTGGAACTCTGCCTCGCCGCCGGTGCGGCCGGGGGACAAACCGCTCACGCGATGGGGCGCCATCGAGCCACGGGCTGGCGCAAGCGTCGGGATGCCCTTGCCGCCACAGCTCGACTGCTTGGCGTGTCGGTCAGGTCCGATTGAGTGCGCATTCCAGGCGAGCTCCGCCAGTCGTTCAGATCAAAGTCGAGCTATTGAGCTTTGTGTTCCGACTCGTCACTTGAGGCTAGGAGCTCCTCCACCTGGCCGAGAAACGCGGCGAGCTCGCCCTGCTTGCCTGGTCCGTTCGCACGCCATTCGTCCATCGGTCTGACCATCGCAAGGTCGCGGGCATCCCGCAGGAGATTCTCAAATTCGCAGTCGTTCATGTCGCGCCCGCGCAGGTAGTACTGACACCACCGAGCAAAGGTCAGGATCCACATCGAGACGACCAGGGCGCCATCCCAACTGGTCCAGTCCGATGTACTGGCGAGGGGCTGCTGCACGATCCGTCGCTGCCGCGTGAGGATCGCGCGCATCGACTGCAGGTTTGCCTTCCGTCGTTCCGGGCTGCTGTGGGCAAAGAGGAACGCTGCGACGTTGGTCGTTTGGCCCTCGCGCGCTCGGTCAAACGCCGGCGATTCGCCCTTTATCTTCGGTTCCAGCATGCTGGCCAGTTCCTGTACCCAGATCTCGCAGGCATCATCGAACTGAGCACGATCGTTTTGCAGCAGGGGAAAGATCACGTCCTGGAACAACCACGGCTCGGCCCAGGTCAATCGCCGCATATGCCCGCGCATGGAGTCGACCAAGCGCCACAGATCGTCCGCGCGGATCGTCTCCGGAAGCGCCTCATGCAACGCAGCGACCAAGCTGTTGTAGATCTCCGTCTTCTTCGGATGCACTGCCGCGTGATGAACAAGCCATCCCAGGGTGCGTACCCGCTCCGCGTGGGGAAAGCGGCTGATCAATTGCAGCGCTGTAGCGAGATCGCCCGTCTCTTCCAGCTGCCACTTAATTGCGTTCAGTCCCATCCATTGCAGGAGTCCATTGCCGCTGCGGAGGAGCCGGTCCCGTTGCTCCTCGTTCATGTCGAACTGAACCGCCAGCGCAATGTCGCTGACGATCTGGCTCAACAGCGATAACCGCACAGCATCCTCGGCTTGAGGCTCCGTCGGCACATCGCGCATCTGGGCCTCAGCGATCTCCAGCAGGGCATCTGGGGCATACCACCACAGAAACTTGATGGCGAAGTACTCCGGCCAGGTCAAGGCGGCGTATTTTGTGGGATGGAACAAGTGATGCGGGTGGTAGGAGCTATATAGCAGGGTCTCGACCGGCTCCCGAAAAATCTGGGCATCCATCACGGCCAATTCCTTGTCCACCACCTCATGAACACAGTCGAACGATGCTTGGAGGAACCGTGCCAAGAATCCCAGAAAGTCACGCTCGGGTTCGAGCTCGTGAAAGCGGTAGTCCCCGAAGCGCGAATGTGCGAGCACCTCGCCGAGGACGTCCCATGTCGCGCTGAAATCCGAGAAGGCGCCGGCCTGTTGGTTCAGGCAATTGCGCAGACCGGCCGTTTCTGGCAACGCGAGGGAGCCGTTCTTGAGCAATTCCAGCGCCGCCATCCGGTCCTTCAACGGATCACCGCTCAAGCCTTGCAGCGACGGCTCGCCGATCCATACGCTTAGCACGTCGCCCGCTTGGGTCTTATCGAGAAAGCGTAGTGGTTCGTAGCGTCGCGGCACCGTGGGCGATGCGGTAGAGTCGAAAAGAAGCCGCATGGAGGGATTCCCGCTCTCGGATTCAGGCGGCATTGTTGCTGCCTCTTGCAACAATCCGAACTTGTATCGCTCAACTTGTAGCAGGGTGTCCGCAGGGATTGGGGTGACCAGTAAGGGGTAGTTCTCGGCGGCTTTCTGAAAGGAGTTGGACATGTTGAAGCCTTCGACCGGTAACCCGTCTGGCCCCATGATGAGGATGTAGCGATCGTGCAGCCGACCTTCCTTCAGGCCGTAGATGCGTAGCTTGATGCGGTCCAGTAGGTGACGGTTCTGCCCGCAGTTCGCCAGCAAGTTGTTAATCCGTTTCTGGCCGGATCCGTCGGACTTGCGACGCATGGGTCTGTCGTCAGTGACCGGCTTGGGTAGGGATGTGAAGAGGATGTAGCCCGCCTCGGGTACTGCACAGAGCAACAAAAGCCCCAGGCCTGCGTCCTCGAAATAGGGATCGAAGACGACAATTTGTTGCCGCTGGTGCTTTACCAGAAGAGCTCTGAACCACTCCACAAATTGCAAGCGTCCCTCGCCGTCGCCCTGACCCCAGCGCAGGAAGAAACGTCCCTCCGACTTCGTCGGATGCAGCCGCGCAAAAAGGGAAGTGAGGTCGCGGTTGGCCGGAACCCAAGGGTCTGCCGCACGCCCGCCAATACGGTTGGTGAATCCCAGATCGCCGCGATTGATCGTCAGGGCTGCTTGCACCCGCGCCGTCGCGGAGGGTCGAGTGGCTTTTTCCAGCCAGTCGAACTTGATCGGGCTGGTCTTGTGGCCCACCACATGACCCTGAAGATGGATCTCCCGAATGTACCCGACTCGCCATCGGCAACACATCGTGCCCTGGCTGGAACGATCCCTATGGAAGCCGAAGATTTCCAGCTCAGTGCTGTCCGTCCTAGCGCGCAGTTGGTCGCCCAAGTCGAACTTGCACTCGAAACTGCCGTCCACATCGCGGGCGGCTGTGTCGATGCTCGAGTAAACGATCTGACCGTCGTTCGCGATGCTCAGGCGGAACTGGAAACCGCTGAAGTGAGGAACCTGCATCGGATTGAATCGGACGATGAGAGCATGGGGTGTGTCGGCCCAAATCACACTCAGCAAGTTGCGCTCCCGGTCATCCAGCGCGGGAAAGACCAGTAACTCAAGATCCCCAAATCGGGCGGAGTCGACATGACCGAAGTCCAGCCCCGTATCCGCGTTGAGGCGGGTGACCACCGATGCAGTCAATGCGATGTCATAGTCCTGACCGATACGGAACAGTGCCCCTTTGTCGACCCGGATGATCGAAGCGCTGTATGCACCGGCACCGCCATGCGGGCTAGAAGGCGAACGCCGTTCATGCGCGTCGCGGTTGAACAGGTAGGCGATGGGTCGGTAGGCTAGCTCACCGACAGCGAGCGCGGTCGATCCGAAACGAGTCTCAAACCGCGGCGAGAGTCCAAGTTTCAGATCGCCACTGATCTCCGAGATAGTTCGGCCAGCGCTCATTTGCCTCAGGAGGTCCGCACAATGGATGCTGCTGACGTAAAGGTTGAGCCGCGTAACCTGTGCCTGGACTTGCCCGAAGGTCAGGAAGTGATCGTCATCGCTTGCGGACCATTGACCGTTGGAATGGCTGTAGGGGAGTAGGCGACCATAGATCACGCGGTTTTCAACCGATTGTTCGGACCTAATCTGCAAGACCCACAGTTGCAACGCACAGTGGCGGCCGTGCTCAGAGAACAGTCGAGCCAGCCGGCTGTCACTGAGCAGATCATCCAGTGCAGGAGCCTTTCCTTCCATATGACTACTTTTCCGCATTCCCGCCCCTCGCTTTGCTTGGCGATGCTAATTGCCAAATTTTGCGGCTGATCACCTGCTTCTGCGCAGTCAGAGGCAGCAGCGGCTTCACTGGCCGCACCCCCGGGGTGCTGGCCTAGACACGCCTAGCTACGTTGTACCAAGGCGTGTTGTGCCACCTTCGTTCGGCATCGTCTCGGACGTGAATGGGATGTTGATATATAGGCTCCCGTCGGGCCTGCAGCAGTAGTGAATGCCGCCTTGAGCAAGCAAGTCGTCCACAAGGTCGCCGACGCTCTCGAATACCGCCTTGTCAGTCCACTTGCCATAGTCTTTCGCGATCTCCTTGAGTGCATTGTCCAGGCGCGTGAAATACGGCGCGAACCAGTGCCCTTCCAACGCCTCGGTGGTCCTGGCCATCTCCGACGCGTTGCGACCCAGGCCTCGGAGGTTGCCGAGGTGGTACGCAGCGAACTTCATCAGGTTCCCATATGCGACGTAGATCTCGCCAACAATCTGGTCAATGCTGCGGTGAATCCGGTATGCCATGATGTGCTCGTTGACCTGCTGCCTCGTTTCGCGCAGGCACTTCAAGAACGTGTCTTCGTAGTTTCCCGTTGGCGCGGTGCCGAGACCAGCGCTCAGCATGGTCGCTGCGTACTCATCCCAGCAAGCGAGAATGACCTGCCACCGGTATCCGATCCGGGCGTTGGCATGCGCCGTTCGCAACAGAAAACCGGGAAACGCGGTGTCGAACTTGTACGTCACTTCGACGTGAGCGCACTCATGGGCAATCGTGTGTAGGACGAAGCCGAAGCTCTCGTGCTTGAAGTCCTCCAACGGAGCTATGTACGCGGCGTTCAGAACAATGTGGCTCTTCAGTGTGCCGTCGCGAATGACTGACGGAGTCATGGCGATGCCCACTACATGCGTGTCAGAAGCCGTAAGACGAAATGTGGTCTCGTAGCCCCGATCGAGGTCAAGCAGAGCTTGAGCGTAGTCATACGCCACGGTCACGCCGTCAAGTCGGCTCAAGTCCAACTGCCTGCTGAGTTCTCGCACGCATGTTCCAATCAACGCCCCCACCTGCCTAGCCCGATCTTCGCTGTCAAAGGCTCTCGCGCTGACGACGAAGCTGTCTGGCGTGGTCGTCAGTCTCGTCGCTTGTTCGACGGTCTCGGACATTGTCAATTCGTCCATAGAGTTGTCCCTTTAGGCAAGATGCCGACATCGTGCCATAACCCCGACGAGTGCCAGATGGTGCGTCAGAGTCGGGTGCGTAAACGCGCCCCAGCTTGATTGAAGGCATGTTGCGCCAATCGACGAGAAACACTGCGCTTCAGAGGCGATATGCCAACCTCACCATTGGACCTTTAGCCCTGCCGCGTTCGGGGCCAGCGGGCTGGCCTGGGGCGTCCACGTGATGCGGGGCCGAATCGGTGGAAGGTCAGGGCGTGGAACGGGAACGCCGTTCATTGCCCATCGTGCCAACCGCCCGCCGGGAATGGCTGGGACAACGACGCCGGCCTGCGCGTAGACGCGCGCGCTGTAGCGCGCTCCGGCAATTCCGGTGGTGTTTCCGGTGTTGTAAGCAGACAAGGCGCCGCGCAGCAACTCGCCTGATTGCGACCAGAGATCGGAAGAGCAC
>JABBOE010000022.1 GCA_019351955.1 Pseudomonadota bacterium | reverse complement strand
CGTGAGATGCGGAAAAACTCAATAAGTTCAATCTCTTTGTGGGCCGAATCTATAAAGCCAGTAGGTCAACATCAAGAGAAGGAGCAAAACAAACCCCGAGCTTATAGTTATCCACCGTTGAGCACCAAACGCTCAACCCCTAGCCCCTGGTCAAAATTCAATCGGCATAGGTGGTCAACATTGAATCGGCGCGAACACCCCCAACACCAGGAGCACATCGGATCCGCGAAATAAACAAGATGGGGCCCTTTCACGCGCAATCTCCTTTGATCTGATGATCAGCAGCCCACTTGCTCGGCTTGTTTTAGATGGATCGTTCTATTATTATGCGCCATTCATGCGGAGCAAGGTCGATGCCTCGAACACGCGCACTGTCCGACGATACTGTTCTCGAGCGCGCCATCGGTGTGTTTCAGCACAGCGGCTACGCCGGAACATCTCTGCGCGATTTGACGCAGGCAACCGGGCTGAGCACTGCGGCGCTTTATCACCGCTTTACGGACAAGGACGGCTTGTTCGTCGAAGCGCTGCGGCGCTATGCGCGCGATGGCTTGGCTGAGCGGTTCAAGCGTCTTTCCGCGGCCGACGATCCTCTCGGCGCGATACGAGACTTTCTCAGCGAATTGATTGCCGTGTCGCTGGCCGATCCGCAGCATCGAGGCTGCCTACTGATCAACACGGCGCTCGACGGGGCGAAGATGTCGAACGCCGCACGTGACCTCGTGCGCACACGGCTTGGCGAGGTCGAGGCCTTTTTCGCGCAACGGCTGGAGCGCGCTGTTGCGGCCGGAATGCTTGAGCGGGAAACGGACATAGCCGCCGAGGCCACGGCCTTGCTTGGCGTCGTTTTCGCAATTCGCGTGTTGGCACGCCTCAACCCCGATCCAAAACGGCTGCGGGCACTGGCAGAGCATGCGATGGCCAGCCTTCCCAAACTGCAGAAAATCAAGAGCAAAGAACCCTGCCCATGATCGACCTCCATTATTGGACGACGCCAAACGGCCACAAGGTCACGATCTTCCTAGAAGAGGCCTGCCTGCCGTATCGCATCATTCCGGTGAACATCAGTGCAGGCGACCAGTTCAAGACTGAGTTCCTCGCCATTGCCCCAAACAACCGGATCCCGGCCATCGTCGATACGACTCCTGTAGAAGGCGGCCCGCCGATCAGCCTCTTCGAGTCCGGCGCCATTCTGCAATATCTTGCAGAAAAGACGGGCAAGTTCCTTCCGGCCGACATCCGTGGCCGCGCCGAGGTCATGCAATGGTTGTTCTGGCAAATGGGTGGCCTCGGTCCGATGGCGGGGCAGAATCACCACTTCGTCCAATACGCGCCTGAGAAGGTGGCGTATGCCATCAACCGCTATGTCAACGAGACCAATCGCCTTTATGGTGTGATGAACAAGCGGCTCGCTGATCGCGAGTTCATCGCGGGCGGTTATTCGATTGCCGATATGGCGAGTTATCCCTGGATCGTTCCGCATCAGCGCCAACAGCAGAACCTCGATGATTTCCCGCATCTAAAGCGCTGGTTCGAGACGATCCGGGCACGCCCCGCCGTTGAGCGGGCTTATGCGCTGGCGGAAAAGGTCAACACTGTGCCTGTTGTCAGCGAACAGTCGCGCGCGCTGCTTTTCGGCCAGTCCGCCACGGAGTCAACCGGAACGAAACCATGAGCGCTGCCCTACGATTGTTCGATCTCGCCGGTGCGGATGACGGCCTCCGCTTCAGCCCGAATTGTTGGCGCACGCGGCTGGCGCTCGCCCACAAGGGCTTGGCAGTGCAGACCATCGCTTGGCGTTTCACGGAGAAAGACGCCATTGCCCAGTCGGGGCAGGGCAAGGTCCCCGTGCTCGTCGACGGCGACAAGTGGCTGCACGAGAGCTGGGATATCGCCGAATATCTTGAGGACAATTATGCGGACAGTCCTTCGCTATTCGGCTGTGCGCAAGGCCGGGCAACGGCGCGCTTTGTCAACCAATGGTCGAGCGAAGTCCTTCATCCGGCGGTCGCACGCGTGGTTGTGCCGGACATTCCCGCAGCCCTGCATGACAAGGATCGAGACTACTTTCGCACAACACGGGAAGCCGCGTTTGGACGCACGTTTGCCGCGCTCGCGGCCGAGCGCGGCGAGGCGCTTGCGGCGCTGGACCGTACCCTTGGGGTGCTGCGCAGCGTGCTTGCCAGGCAGTCCTTCGTCGCCGGTGCTGCGCCTGCGTACGCCGATCACGCCGTCTTCGGCGCCTTCCAATGGGCGCGGGCTATCAGCGGTGTCAAATTGACGGCGCCGGACGATCCCATATCGACTTGGGTCGATCGCATGCTGGACGCCTATGGCGGCCTCGCACGCTCGGCGAAACGAATGGAACGCGTCTAAGCTGCGGCGCCTTCGCCAGCTTGTGCGCGAGTCCCACGTGGCGATGGCGTAAACGGCGCCGGCCCTTGCGCCCCATGTTTGATCATCCGGTCGGCGTCGTGCGCCGACCGCGCAAAAACTTGCAGTCGCCAGCTTGCCGGTGCGCGTCTACCCGACGCTTGTTGGAGGACTCCGGCGGTGCGTTCGCCAGCCGTAACTGGTTTTGTCGCGCCGAACATAGCGCGGTGCGCCTAACCGCGGACTTCGCATCCGGCAGGCAGGGTCGCGTATGCTTGCCGCACACGACTCTTCCCGATCTGCCCCATGTGCGGCCGTTTCGCGCTAAAAAGTCCACCGGTGCGCATTCGCGATCAATTTCGCGCGGATGTATCAGGGCTTGTTTGGAGTGCGCACTACAACATCGGACCCATGCAGTTCGCGCCGATTGTTCGCTGCGAGCAGGCACACCGCCGCGTGGATCTCTTGCGCTGGGGCCTGATCCCTTCATGGGCCGAGGATCCGGGCATTGGCAGTCGACTGTTCAATGCCCGCTGCGAGACTGCTGCTGAAAAGCCCGCCTTCCGCGCGGCCTTCAAGGCACGGCGCTGCATCGTTCCGGCCGATGGTTTTTTCGAGTGGGCGCAACAGGCTCTCGGTAAGCAGCCGTATTTCATCCACCGCAAGGATGGGGATCTTCTCGGCATGGCCGGACTCTGGGAGCACTGGGCGCCTCCGGATGCTCAACCGTTGGAAACCTTCACCATCCTCACCACCGAGGCCAATGCGTGGATGCGCAACCTGCATGACCGCATGCCCGTGATTCTGACCCACGACGAAGTGGCTCGATGGCTCGATCCGGCAACACCCCTGTCCGATCTCCGCGCACTGCTTCGGCCGCTGTCGGACGCAGACCTCGATGCCTATCCTGTCGCGAAGGCTGTGGGGAACGTCAGGAACGATCGGGCCGAGATGCTGGAGCCGATCGAGTACCCATGACGCCCGGAACCAGCGCGAGGGCAATTCCCGGTAAGAGGTTAGGGTCGCAGGCGCGGATGCCAAGCAATGCTTTGCCGCCCGGCACTGATTCGCCCCCCGCTGGGCGACACAATCCACACACGTCGACGCAGGCGCGATCACCAGGGACCCATTGACGGCTAACGCAACGCACCGGTTGCGTTGCGTTAAGTTTGGCACTATCCTGTTTGTATGGGCTTGGTCATTGCGAGCTCGCTTCCTGGAGGCTGAAAGCATGAACAGATCGCGAAAATTCTCCATATCCTTGGCGATGGCTATCGCTGTGGGGTTGGCAACGTCGAGCCCGGCGTGGGCTGAAGGCCACGGCTATGGGCGTGGCGACGGCCACGAATTCGGCCGCATTGGCGTGATCGCGGCAGTCGTGGGGCTCGCCGCGGCCATCGTCAGCGCGCCCTTTGTTGTTGCCGCAAACGGCCCGCGAGTCGTCGCGCCACCGGCGTACTACGCGCCGCCTCCCGTGTATTACAACGCGCCCGCCGTCGTCTATACCGCACCACCTGCCTACAGTTACGCCCCGGCGCCTGCCTACTATGTACCGCAGCCCGCCTATTACGCGGGGCCACGCGACGACGACGAACGCCGCTGAGCGCGTTCACATTGCACAGCGATGTGTCCAGCTGGCCTGCGATCTGCCAACGCACCCGGACCGCGCGCGGTCGGGGCGCGGGGCGGACGGCCCTCGCGCGAGGCGTCCGAACAATTTCGCGAGCGCATCCTGGATGCGGCAACGAGTTTGCTCCTGACTCACGGCTATGGCGCCACCAGCATCGAAGCCGTTGCCAGTGCGGCAGGGGTTTCCAAGCGAACTTTCTATCACCGATTTGACGACAAAAAGGCGCTCATGAGCGCTGTCGTCGCGCGGCTCATCGACTCGGCGCGCCCACCAACGCATGTGCCGCTGATCGACGGATATGGACTCGAGCAGGTGCTGGAGAATCTGGCAAGACTGATGCTGCGCGCGGCACTGAATCCGAACATTCTGGCCCTTTATCGCCTGATCGTGGCCGAGTCCGCGCGATTTCCCGACTTGGCGGCAGCAGTGGCGCAGGCGGGAGGACGCCAGGAAGCGATGCATTTGATCGTGGACCTCTTGATGAACGATGCGAAACTCAGCGAACTGGGCGTTGCGCACGCCACTTTTGCAGCCGAGCAGTTTCTGCAGATGGTTGTGTCGTTGCCGCAAATGCGCGCAATCGGCTTGGGCACGCCCATGTCACACGACGACCTGGAAACCTGGGTCCGACGCTCCGTTGCGCTCTTTATTGGAGGGCTCAATCATCTCGAGGCCTCCACGGAAACGGCGTCGGACTAAGGCACTGCACAAGCAAAGCCCCGGCCGGGAAGCGTGGGGCACGACGCGCGGACGGCGTGGCAACGCACAGGCTGATTTCGCACTAGGCAACTGGTGCGCACGCGGCGCGGATAAGGCATGCACTTGCTGCTGTTCGGCCTGAAGGTCGCAGTCGATGCCCGCGCTGCCAAAACCCTTATCCTCTGGGCCGAGTCCTGTCCATCCTGCCATTGGGGCCAGCGTGTACGCCGAATTCGCTGCAACATTGATCCAAACGCGGCAGCAGTTTGCGCCGAAGCGGCTGCATGAGCCGGGGCCGAACGATGCGCAAGTCCAGGCGATGTTTCGGGCGGCGGCAGCCGCACCCGATCACCGCTGCATCTTGCCTTGGCGATTCGTGGTCGTTTCCAAGGCAAGCCGCGCTGCACTGGGCGAAGTCTTCGCGGAGGCCCTGCGCGCTCGCGACCCCAAGGCCAGTGATCTCGAGCTTGCTGAGGCGCGAAATAAGGCAGAGCGGGCACCTTTTCTCGCTCTGGCCGTTGTACGCGAGGGCGGCGACGAGCAGCCCGACGTTTCCGTGCAGGAACGGCTCATCTCGCTGGGTTGCGCGATCCAGAATATGCTGCTGAGCGCCCACGCCGAAGGTCTCGGCAGCGGCCTGGTCAGCGGCCAAGCACTGCAAACACCGTGCCTACGGCAGTTCTTCAAGCTCGGCGAGTCCGAACGGGCTGTGTGCTTTATTGTGGTGGGCACGGTGCAAAGGCCCAAGCCCATCCGGCAACGCCCCGATCCAACGGCTTTCGTCACCCAGGTTTAAGTCGAGCGGCCCGCCTTTTGGCCACCACGCAGGGGCAGGGCGCGCGGGCAGAAGCGCATTCATACTCCGATCGGCAACGTTTGCCTCGGCACAATGGGAAAAGCGTGCCGATCAGCCGTGGACTTCGATGAACAATCCTTTTTCTTCCCGCTCGAAATGATGCTCGAGCACGTGCTTGAAAGGCATGTGCGCATCAATGAGCGTTAAGCGCGTGCTCGCATCGGAGACCTGAGCGGGAAGGGGCGCCAACGCTGTGCGCAGCTCGGCAAGCATGGCGCCGAGTTTGCTGTGTTCGGCGAGATACACCTTGGCGGGCCAACGCGCGAGCGGGGGAAGGCGCGGAATCAGCTCGGCTTCCTCATGCGCGATGTGATCCTGCTGCAGCATATTCAAGCGATCAAGCAACTGGCGCGCAGCCCCAATGTCACCGGCGAGTAATGCGAGTCGCTCCTGCTGCAGCACATCCAACATCTCCGTGTGCTGGCCTTCGAGGTTCCGGTTCGTCTTCATCCGACGCGACTCGCCTGTTGATCAAGGCCATCGATCACGTGCATCCAGTGTCGCTCTCGCATCGAGCGCCCGACGCGATCGAGTTCCAGCTCACTCAATATGCGCTTCGCGACCGGCAGCAATTCGCTTTCCTCGCGCGCGATGTGCCGCTCGTAAGGCTGGATGAAGGCTGCCAGCGCACCTGTCAAATCGCTCAACGCCATCGCCTCGGAACCGACTGCGGACGCGAGCAGCGCGGGAAACGGGTCTTGTTCCTCATCGGCAGGGTGGTCATTCGCTGACGTGTCGAAATAGCGCATGACATTGACGGCTGCCATTCGCGCATCCGCATCGGCTGCGTTTCGCACAAGATGCTCCACAAGCCGGCGCAGCGTCGAACATTGGTGCTCAGCGCGAGAATGACAGGCGGCGAGCATTTCCAGAGGCACTTCAAATCCCGCGGCGGGCGCCGAGTGGCCGGGAAAACCAATTGTCATGGGGTCACCTGGGTGAGGTTACGCTTGGGCTGCCCGAGCGCTCCTCCTATTCGAAACCCAAATGCGCCAGCGCGCAATGCAAGACCTTGGTGCCCGTGGTGTCGTGCAAACGGTACTCGTCGTAGATCGGCGATCCGGGTCAGACGCTGGACGCCGCGCCTCGGGGTGCGAACCGCTCTCAAACATTTGATGCTCGCACCGCGATGAGCCTCGATCTGTCGGGGCAAGTTCCCGCAAAGGTATGCTTTGTGCCTTTGCTGCTCAACCCGACGCCCATGAAACTGCTCTTCAGCGTGGTGGCCCTGCTCGTCGCCTTCGTGTTGCTGATGTTGCTTTCCCGCAATCAACTGCAAGGTTTGCGAAAGCCCTCGCAAGTGGGATCGAGCGCGTCTTCTGCCGCAGCAGGCTTGATCTCCCCGCAGCAGTACAAGCAACAGCTTGACCAAGCCATGCGCGCCTCGCGTCCCGGTTCAGCTGGCAGCAGTGCGCCTTGAGCGACCCTTGCATCCAGACCGCATGCCCGCCCAACCCGACGCAGCCGATCTAGCCTTCATGCGCTTGGCGCTTGACCAGGCACACAACGCCTGGCTTCTTGGCGAGGTGCCCGTTGGCGCGGTCATCGTGCATGAAGGCAAAGTCATCGCCACTGGCTTCAACCGGCCGATCGGCGATAGCGACCCCACGGCCCATGCTGAAATCATCGCGCTTCGACAGGCGGCCAGCCTGTTGGACAACTACCGGCTTCCCGGCTGCACGCTGTACGTGACCCTGGAGCCTTGCGCGATGTGCGCGATGGCGATGATGCACGCACGCCTGGATCGCGTCGTGTTCGGTGCGCGGGACCCCAAGACGGGTGCTGCCGGAAGCGTGGTTGATCTGTTCTCGGAAACGCGCCTGAACCACCACTGTGCCGTGCTCGGCGACGTCGATGCCCAGGCCTGCAGCCGGCTTCTGCAGGATTTCTTTCGGGAGCGCAGGCGCCAGACGCGACCTGAAGTGCCGGTGCGCGCTGACCCTGATGCGGGGGCCAATCCTGCCACGGGCATTGAGGTGACGCATCTGGACGAACCCGAGGGGCCCGGCTCCGATTGAGCGCGCGCATCGTCAAGACGCCCGCGGCATCCTGCAGTCATCCAATTCACCGCTTCGCCTGACCTTCACGCCCAACGACCCATGACAGACCTTTCTTCGCCTCCGATCAAAGCCGGCTCTCGTGGCCTGCTGCGCCTGATCTCGCCCTCAGGTGCCGTACCCGAGCCGGATCGCGTTCATCGTGCGCAGGAGCGTCTCCAGGAGCTTGGCTTTCGCATCCAGCTCGACTCCCATGCGCTGAGCCGCGTGCAACGCTTTTCCGGCACCGACACCCAGCGCGTGCAAGCCCTGCACCGGGCAGCGCGCGGCACGGCGCGTGTTGTGATGGCGACCCGAGGTGGCTATGGTCTGTCGCGCATTCTTCACAAGCTCGACTATGCGTTGCTGCGCGACGGCATCAACGAGCGGCGACAGTTCTGGGTGGGCCATAGCGACTTCACTGCCCTTCAGCTTGCCGTGCTGGCGCAGACAGGAGCTGTGACCTACAGCGGACCCATGGCCGCTCATGACTTTGGTGCCGAAAAGCTCGATGACATCACGGTGGATAGCTTTCTCGACGCGTTGGACGGCAGTCAGGAGGCCATCGGCTTTGCCAGCGACGACGCACCGCGCGGGCTTGATCGCGCAGGCGTGTTGTGGGGTGGCAACCTCAGCCTGGTCACCAGCCTCATCGGTACGCCCTACCTGCCCAAGGCGCGTGGCGTGTTGTTTTTGGAGGACGTGGCCGAGCAGCCATATCGCGTCGAACGCATGTTCGCCCAGCTCCTCCTAGCGGGCGTATTGCAACGCCAGAAGGCCATCGTACTCGGAGCGTTCACGGACTACAGGCTGAGCGCCCATGACTCCGGTTTTGATCTCGCAACCGCCGTGGCTTGGCTGCGCTCGCAGCTCAAGGCGTCGGGCGTGCCCGTGGTCACCGGGTTGCCCTTTGGGCACGTCCGAACGAAACTCACCTTGCCGCACGGGGCTCGGTGCCGTCTGGTGCGCGACGGCACCGAGGCCTATCTGGTGTTCCCGCACGGGCATGACTAAGCCAGAGATTCAGGCGGCGCTCACGACGACCACGATTTTGCCCATCGCCTCGCGCCGACTGAGCTTTGTGATGGCCTGCACGGCCTGATCCAAGGCAACACGTTCGGTAATGGCCGGACGCACGCGGGCAGCGCGGAACCAGTCCAGAAGTTGGCCCACATTGGCAGCATGCTGGGCTGGGCTGCGCTGAATCGCCTCACCCCAGTACACCCCCAGGATCTGGCGCTCACTGAGCAATGCCAGGTTGAGGGGAATGCGCGGAATGTCGCCACTGGCGAAACCCACAACAAGGAAGCGCCCACGCCACGCGGTGGCGCGTAACGCGGCCTCCGAGTAGGTGCCGCCCACAGGGTCGAGCACCACGTCTGCACCGCGCCCGTCGGTGAATTCCAGTAGCCGTTTGCGCAAGTCCTCGCTGGCGTAATTGACAAGCACATCGGCGCCGTGCTCACGGGCAAGGCCGAGCTTGGTGTCGTCCGAGGCGGCCGCGATGACCCTTGCACCCATCGCCTTGGCCACGTCGACTGCGGCCAGGCCAACGCCACCCGCAGCTCCCAGCACCGCAACGCTCTCTCCGCTTTGCACTTGCGCCACGTCCTTCAGTGCGTGGATGGCCGTGCCATACGTCAGCATGAAGGCAGCGCCCTGCTCGAAATCCATGCCCTTGGGCAAGGGCATGATGCGCCGGGCATCGACCACACAGCGCTCAGCCAACCCGCCGTGCCCTGCGAACGCGATCACGGCGTCGCCTGCCGCGTAGCCCGCCACGCCTTCACCGACTTGCGTGATGGTGCCCGCGAACTCGGCCCCCGGCGAAAAGGGCAGGGGCGGCTTCACCTGGTAGAGCCCCTGAACGATGAGCGCATCGGGGAAATTCAGCGCACAAGCCTTCACGTTCACCACGACCTGTCCCGCACCGGCAACCGGGTCGGGAACGCTCTCGACACGCAAATCCGCAATGGGCCCATAGGCCTTGCACATCAGTGCCTTCATCGCGACCCCTCCAAGGTCGGCGGCGCCAGAGGCGTGGGATTGCGCCTCTGCACGATATCCTGACAGCGCAACTCCACAGCCTGCAAGATCTTGCGATGCGGAACGATATAGAACGTCCCCTGTTCGACGGCAGCAAAGGTCATGCGCGCGATGTCGTCCGCCGTCAGTCGCCCGGATTGCACGGCCTGCGCCATGCGCGCGGCATAAGCGGACGATTGCGGCGAGATTTCGGCCTCGACACCGTAGCGCGGAGGTCGGTGGCGAGCGCTTTGGTGGATCCCTGTGGGCACCCAGGCGGGGCAAAGAACCGAAACTTTCACACGCGACTGCTGCTCGGCAAGCTCCGCGTACAGGGTCTCGGATAGGGTCACGACCCCGTGCTTGCTGACGTTGTAGGCAGCCATGCCGGGACTGGATATCAAGCCCGCAGCGGAGGCCGTATTGACCACATGGCTGTCTTGGTCCTGCTGCTGCATGCGCGGCACGAAATGCCGGATTGCATGCACCACGCTCATCAGGTTCACGCCGAGCACCCAATCCCAATCCGCCGTGCTGTGTTCAGTGACGAGGCGGCTGTAGCCCACCCCCGCGTTGTTGCACAGCAGGTGCACGGCACCAAAGCGGGCAAAGCTGGCTGAGGCGAGTGCGGCGATGTCAGCCTCGCGGCTGACATCTGTGACCTGCAGCAGAACACGCGCATCCGGCAGGTTCAGGGAAACGGCAGACTGCTGCAGTCTGTCCGCGTCAAGGTCGGCTAGAACCAGGTTCATGCCTCGGCTGGCGGCCTGTTTCGCCAGAGCGAGACCGATGCCACTTGCGGCGCCCGTGATCACGGCAGTTCTGTTGTCGAAATTTTGCATGGGAAGTTCCGAAGGTGGAGCGAAGGCGCGCGGCTCAGGACGCGTCGAAGACAATCACGCCACGTGCGTTATGCCCGGCCTGCATGTCGGCAAAAGCAAGAGCGGCCTCATCAATGCCATAGCGCCGTGTGATGAGTTCATCGATCTTGAGGGCACCGCGCCGATACAGCGCAATGAGGCGCGGAAAATCCTGCCGGGGCCGTGCCGAGCCGTAATAGCTGCCGGTCAACGTTTTCTCCTCAAAGGTCAGGCTCGCCGTGCGCACGGAGGTGGTGTCGCTTTGCGCGGCGACTCCGACCACCACGGCCGTGCCGCCCTTGCGCACACAGCCGTAAGCCTGGGCGACGAGTTGGCCCGAGCCGACGCATTCGAACGCGTAATCAACCCCGCCATCTGTTGCACGTTTGACGGCCTTGACCACCTGCGGCTCGCGGCTTGCGTCAATCGTGTGGGTGGCGCCGAACAGGCGGGCAAAGTCAAGCTTGCGCGCCAGAGTATCCACGGCCACGATCGTTGTCGCTCCCGCAATGGCGCAGCCCTGGATCGCGCTCAGCCCCACGCCACCGCAGCCGAATATGGCCACGGTCGAGCCGGGTTGCACACGCGCCGTATTGACGGCTGCACCCACGCCTGTCATCACCCCGCAGGCGATCAGGCAGGCCGGCTCCAGGGGCATCGCAGGGTCGATCTTCACCACGTTGTCCACGTGCAAAGTGGCGTACTCGGCCATCACGCCGCAGCCGGAAAACACGCTTAGCGGCTGCCCCGAGGCATCAAACGTGCGCACCGTGCCGTCAGGCAGCGTGCTCAGAGCCCGCGCAGCCTGGTCGCATAGCTGCGGGCGCCCTGTCTGGCAGTAGCGGCAGTGCCCGCACATGCTTACAAAGGAGCTCACGACATGGTCGCCAACGGCCAGTTCGCGCACGCCATCACCCACCTCGACGACAACGCCCGCACCCTCGTGCCCGAGCACCAGGGGAGGCGCCATCCCAATGGTGCCGTTGGTGGCCGACAAGTCGCTGTGGCACACGCCGCACGCGGCAACGCGGATTGTGACTTCGTTTTGGCGCGGTGGATCGACGCGGATTGTCTCGACCTCGAATGGGCGATCCAGTCCGCGACAGACCACGGCGCGGGCGCTGCGTGCAGGCATGATGGTTCTCCGAACGGTTTCAGGCGGCGCGCGCGCCGCGGGCAAAGCGCTGCAGTTGGGCGTCACTGTCGCCCAGCCAGAGCTCAATTGTGGTCAGGCGCTTGAACCAGTGACTGACTTGCATTTCATCGGTCATTCCCATGCCACCATGCAACTGCACGGCCTGTTGCGAGACGAAGCGGCATGCCTGGCTCACCCGTGCCTTGCTCGCGGCGAGAACCTGCGCACGAACCCCGACATCCTGATGGCCCGCAAACCCGGCGGCCATCAGGGCCATGGAGCGCGCCTGCTCGACTTCCATCCACATGTCCACGGCGCGCTGCTGCAGGGCCTGGAACCGCCCGATGGGTTGACCAAATTGCTGCCGGGTATTGAGGTAAGCGACGGTTGCATCCAGCGTGGCCTGCAGCAGTCCCACAGCTTCTGCGCACAGCGCTGCCAGCCAGAGGTCACGCAAGCCATCGCGCAGCGCTACGCCCTGACCTGCATGACCCAGGCGCGCCTCGGGAGGCAACTGCACGGCGTCGAACTGCACGTCAGCGGCCTGCTGGCCGTCCAGCAACGGGTAACCGCGCAGGCTCACACCAGGGCGATCCCGCTCCACGGCAAACCACGCCACGGTGTCGTCATGCGTGCGCGCCGACACGAGCAACACATCCGCAAATGGCGCTTGCAGCACCAGCGTCTTGGCTCCGGAAAGCGCATAGCCGGGCCCGGCGCGATCAGCCCTGGTGTGCGGCTGCTCCGTGGCAAAGCCTGTATCCACCTCGAAGTGCGCTGGCGTGGCGATGGCCTTGCCCTCAGCCATGCGCGGCAGCCAATGATGCGCCACGGGGCCGGCCGCCATGGCCAGCAGGTGCGTGGCAAGCAGGCTACTGGCAACAACCGGCTCCAGCGGCATTGCAGGGGCAAGGACCTGCACAGCGTGCAGGCCGTCTTGCGTGCTCGCGCCCAAACCCCCATGGGCCTCGGGCACGAGCAGGGCGGTGATGCCGAGTTGCGCCAGCAAGCCCCAGGCCTGGGCGCTGAATCCACTGCCCGCACTCAGGGCCCGCCGATGCTCGAACGGATAGTCGCGCTGGATGAATCGCTGCAAGGCGTCGGCCAGTTGGCGCTGCTCATCGGTGGCTTGCCACTGCATATTCGCTGTCCTTTGTCGGAAATAAAAACATGGCGATCCCAAACGCGATCACGCGCGGGCCGACGCCTCAGTCTCGGGAGGATCCTCCAGCAAGTCCGAGTGCACGGGCCAGGATATTTTTTTGGATCTCGTTGCTGCCGCCGTAGATCGAGAGCTTGCGCCAGTTGGCATATTGCGTGCCGAGGTTGGCGTAGTCAGGCCAGCAGCCCGCCGCGCAGTCCTCGGCCTGGAGGGCGCCGGGGGTGAAGGGCAGCGCCTGGTGGCCGGCGACATGCATCAGGAGTTCGGCCAGCCGCTGCTGCAATTCGCTGCCAAGCACCTTGAGCATGGAACTCTCCGGGCCCGGTGGCCCTGTGCGTTGCAACATGCGCAGCTGGGTCATCTCCAAAGCCATCAGGTCGATCTCGGCCTGGGCCACGCGCGCTGCGAATAGCGGGTCGTCAAGTCGGCTCTTGCCTTGTGCGTCGCGCTTGGCGCTCAGCTCCTTCAGTCGCGCCAGCTCACGCTTGGCAATCCCGACCCCGGCGATGTTGCTGCGCTCGTGGCCAAGCAGGAATTTGGCGATGGTCCAGCCCTGGTTTTCCTCGCCCACCCGATTGGACACCGGCACGCGCACGGCATCGAACCACACTTCGTTGACCTCATGCTCGCCATCCAGGGTGATGATGGGGCGCACCGTCACACCGGGCGAGCGCATGTCGATGAGCACAAAGGAAATGCCCTGCTGTGGCTTGACCAAAGGGTCGGTCCGCACGAGGCAAAAAATCCAATCGGCATATTGGCCAAGCGTGGTCCAGGTCTTCTGGCCCGTGACGACGTATTCCGCCCCCTCGCGCAAGGCACGGGTCTTCAGCGAGGCCAAATCGGACCCTGCACCTGGCTCGGAGTAGCCTTGACACCACCACACATCGCCGCTGATGATGCCAGGCAACAGGGCCTGGCGTTGCTGTTCCGTGCCAAACTGCATCAATACGGGCCCCAGCATTTTCAGGCCGAATGGCAGCTGCCGAGGCGCGCCGGCCTGTGCGCACTCTTCATCGAAGATGGCCTGCTGCACGGCATCCCAGCCCGTGCCTCCGTAGGACTGGGGCCAGTTGGGAGCACCCCATTCCCTGGCGTGCAGAATGCGCTGCCAGCGCACGAAGTCCTCCTTGCCCAGACGCAAGCCGTACAGCACCTTGTCCCGAATGTCCGCTGGCAGGGACTGGCACACAAACGCTCGCACCTCATTGCGAAATGCGGCGTATTGAGGGGTGACGTCAATGTTCATGGCTCTATGTCCCGCAACAAGCCGGGATCGGTGATCTCGTGACGAAAGGCGTTGAGCACCCGGGGTGCGCGTTCGCGTGCGCCAAACGCCGCCGATTCCTGGATGGCGCGCCCGACCGGGGAAAGGGGCGCATCAAGGCGCAGGGGATTATCCCAGTGGAAGCGTTCCGCAGACATCTGTAGGCCCAAGCCTGAACGAATCAAAATTTCGGTAAAACCGCATTGCGGAATCGCGTTCCGTGATTTATGTTGACGATTGTTAAGCCTGCAGGGCCCCCTGTCAAGACTGCACGCCCAGCGGCTCATGCCGCACTCGGTTCGCCCATCTTCCAACTGCTCATCACGTCCATGAACACGCACAGCGCCAAGCCACTCCAAGCGAATTCGCCCGACAAGCGGACGGGCACATCTAAAGACGACCGTCAGTTCGTTACGGCCCTGGCGCGAGGCCTCGAGGTGCTGTCGAGCTTTCGTGCCCGCGACAAGGCTCTGGGCAATCTGGACATTGCACAGCGCTGCAAGCTGCCGAAATCCACGGTCTCGCGCCTGACTTATACGTTGACGCGGCTGGGCTATCTCACACTGGACGAGGACAGCGGCAAGTACCGGCTGGGTACGGCCACCTTGTCGCTTGGCAGCACCGTGCTGGCCCGCATGGACATTCGCCAGATTGCCAGGCCGCTGATGCAGGAGCTGGCCGATGTTTCCAAGGCGATGGTCTCATTGTGCATACGCGACCGCTTGTCGCTGATCTACGTCGAAAATTGCCGCAGCGCCTCCGCCTTGACATTGAGCCTGGACGTGGGGTCGCGCATCCCCATCGCCACCACGGCCACGGGGCGCGCCTACCTTGCCGTGGCTGGCGAGCGCGAGCGCGCGTCCATCTTCGAGGACCTCGCCGCACTTGATGAGGTGGCCTGGCCTGCGCTCAAGAACGCCATCAACAAGGCACTGGACGACTACCGAACCCTGGGCGTCGCGTGTTCGTTCGGCGACTGGCAGCCTGATGTCAACGCCATTGCAATCGGTATCGACCCCGGCGGTGGCATGCCTCTGATGGCGATCAACTGCGGAGGTCCCGCATTCCAGCTCAGCCCGGACTTCTTGCTCCAGGAAGTGCGGCCCCGGCTGATTGCGCTGGCACGGCAGCTGGAAAGCCTGGTCACGCGTTGAGCCGGGTCTTCACGCTTCGGCCAAGAATGCGCGAATTGCCGCCTCGACCACCTCCGGGCGCTCATGCACCACCCAGTGCGAGGCTTCGGGCACCCGCTGGATCCGCAAGTCAGGCGCAACAGTTTCCAGTCCATCGAGCAGCACAGGCAATAGGGCTTGGTCCTGCTCGCCCCAGATCACCAGCGTGGGCATGCGCACAATGAACGCGCCGGCTTCAAGCTGCAAGCCAGCTGCGCCAGATTGTTGCGCGGTCGGCGGCATAAGCGGCGAGGCCCGGTAGTAGTTCAGCATGGCATCCATCGCGCCGGGGATCTGCCAGGCTTGCTTATACAGGTCGATCTGCGCTTGGTTCAGCGCGCTGAGCCCGCTCACCGGGTGGCGAAACAGCGCCAACAGGCGCGCGCAATCATCGCGCAACAACAGCGCGGCGGCGTCCGGCTCACGCAAACGCAGCATGTACTGGCTTGCTGACTGCTGGGCCCGATCGTGGCTCAGGGCGCGGGCAAACGCAACAGGGTGGGGCGAATTGATGATGACCAGCCGCGAAACCAGTTGCGGGTGGTGCACGGCGAGGCTCCACGCCACAGCGCCTCCCCAATCGTGGGCAACCAGGATGCATTGCCGATAGCCGAAATGTGCCAGAAGGCCGCGCAGATCGTCCATCAACGGCTGCACCCGGTAGGCAGCAACACCCTGCGGTTTGTCCGACAGGTTATAGCCCCGGAGGTCGGGCGCCACGGCGAAGTAATCGCCCCCAAATGCGTGCAGCAGCGCGTGCCACGCGGCCCAGCATTCGGGAAAACCGTGGACAAACAGCAGCAGTGGCTTGCCAGCTGTGCCAACGCTTGCAGCATGCAAGCGCAACCCACCTGGCAAGGTCACGTCATGGTGATCCATCGCCATGCGCAGCGTCTAGACGGCAACGCGCATGAGCCGCCCATCCACCATGCGGGCGACCACCGAATCCACATGGATTTGCGCGGCATAGTGCACTTCCGCGCCAAGCCCGCGCGAGGCCATCAGGCGGCCCACGCGCGAGTCAGCCAAGCAGCGCAAGGCGTCGCTGCCCTGCTGCAACAAGGCCGCCGCAAGCGCTGCATCGGAATAGCTGCGCTGACCGGGGGCTTGTTGCAGGCACGATACGAGAAGCCCCGCGCCGTAGAAATCCTCCAGATTGAATTGTTCGCTCGACCCGGCGCACACGATCAGAACGGTGCTGCGCGCGTGCTCGCGCAGCACGTGCGCGATGGTGGCCCGGGCGTTGCGCAAGCTGGCAGCATAAACATGAGCCGCTGGCAATGCCTTGCGCAGCGCAACCGTGCCATTTGTGGTGCTGTAAACCAGATTGCGACCTTGCAGATCATGGCGCAGCAGCGCCAAGGGGGTCGGATGGGCAAAGCCTGGCAGGGTCTCGGCATCCAGTTCACCACTCAGGATGGCGCTTCCCACGGCAAGCTCCGAAGCGATGCGGCGTGCATGCTCCGCGTCCAGCGCAGGGATCACCGAGTTGGCACCTGCATGCAGTGCGGCCAGCGCCGACGTGGTGGCAAAGAGCACGTCCAGCACAATGACGACCCGACCGTCCAGACGCTGGTCGTCGAGTTCTTCCTTGGTGAGCAACACGTGGATTTTCTGCATCGTGGATCGGTGTTCGTCAGCGCCTTTACAAGCAATCGGGAGCAGGCTAGCATCCATCATAATCAAAACATAATTCTGCATAGCGGAATTCCGCATCCGCATCCGCATCCGCATCCGCATCCGCATCCGCAGCGCTTGCAAAGCCCGTTCACATCCCTGGAGACAGCATGGCCAACGTCGACGCTTCCCGCCACGGCGACATCGTCGTTCTCACTCTGAATAATCCGCCAGTCAACGGCTTTGGCTGGCAGCAAAGACGCCAGCTTGTGGAAGCGATCGACACCGCAGCCGCGGATCCGACGGTGGCTGGCATTGTGGTCACGGGCGCCGGGACCGTGTTTTCTGGCGGAGCGGATATCCGCGAATTCGGCAAGCCAGAATCGATGGCCTCACCGCATTTGCTGGACGTCATTGGGGTGGCCGAGGCGTGCACCAAGCCCGTGGTGGCAGCGATCGGCGGCACCTGCATGGGCGGGGGACTGGAATTTGCGCTCGGCTGCCACGGCCGTGTGGCGCTGGCCGAGGCTCGGGTGGCATTGCCCGAGGTCAAGATCGGCTTGGTGCCCGGAGCCGGTGGCACGCAACGCCTGCCGCGCGCGGTGGGGCTGGAAACGGCGATGAACATGATTGTGTCCGGCGAACCCGTGGCGGCCAGACGATTGGCGCAGACTTCGTTGTTTGACGCCGTGGTCGAGGACAACGTCGTGCAAGCTGGTGTCGACGTGGCGCGCAAGCTCGCGGCCTCGGCTAATCCATTGCCGCGCACGCGCGACCGGTCAGTCGATCATCGGGACGCCGAGGGGTATATCCAGTTCACGCGCACCACGGTGCAGGCCCAATTTCCCCGCGAGCCAGCCCGTTTGCAGTGTGTCGAAGGCGTGGCCGGGTCGCTCAAGGACTTCGATGCGGGCATGCTGCAGGAGCGGCGCCTGTTCGTCATGTTGATGGCCACGCCGGAATCGCAATCCCTGCGCCATGCCTTCTTCGCCGAGCGTGCTGCTTCCAAGATCGCCGACGTTCCCGCCGACACGCCCACCCGCACCATCGCCCAGGTGGGCGTGATCGGCGCTGGGACGATGGGTGGGGGCATCAGCATGAATTTTTTGAATGCCGGCATTCCCGTGACCCTTGTCGAGACGGCGCAGGAGGCACTCGACCGCGGCGTGGCCACCATCCGCAAGAACTACGAGAACTCGGCCCGCAAGGGCAAGCTCACAGCCGAAGCTGTGGACACGCGCATGGGCCTGCTGCATCCCACGCTGGATTTTTCCAGCCTGGCCGCCTGCGACCTGGTCATCGAAGCCGTTTTCGAGAACATGGACGTCAAGCGGGAGGTCTTTCAGCGCCTTGATGCCGTGGCCAAGCCCGGTGCCATCCTCGCATCCAATACGTCGACGCTTGACCTCGATGCCATCGCCGCCTTCACGCAACGCCCCCAGGACGTCGTCGGCTTGCATTTCTTCAGCCCTGCCAATGTGATGAAACTGCTGGAGGTCGTGCGCGGCAAGGCGACCGCCCGCGATGTCCTGGCCACAGTCATGCAGCTGGCCAAGACCATACGCAAGACCGCCGTGGTATCGGGCGTGTGCGATGGCTTCATCGGCAACCGCATGTTGGAACATTACGGGCGCATGGCGAACTTCCTGGTCGAGGAGGGCGCAAGCCCTCAACAGGTGGACCACGCCCTTGAAGCCTGGGGCATGGCCATGGGTCCGTTCCGCATGGGGGATCTCGCCGGAAACGACATCGGGTGGGCCATCCGCAAGCGCCGCTACGTGGAAAGACCGCATGTCAAATACTCGCGATTGGCTGACCGCCTTTGTGAGCGCGGGCGCTATGGACAGAAGACCGGCGCCGGTTGGTATCGCTACGAACCAGGCCGGCGCGATGCGCTTCCCGACCCTGAGGTCGACGCGCTGATCACGGCGTATCGCCAGGAGATCGGGATCAGCCCGCGCGCCATCAGCGACGCCGAGATCGTGGAACGCTGCATCTATGCCCTGGTCAACGAGGGTGCGCGCATTTTGCATGAAGGCTACGCCCAGCGTGCGAGCGATATTGACATGGTCTACCTGGCAGGCTACGGGTTCCCCGCCTGGCGCGGCGGTCCGATGTTTTACGCCGACACGGTCGGGCTGTACATGGTGGCACGGCGGATGCGCCAGTTCGCCGCCCAACCGGGCGCCGACGCCGACTTCTGGCAACCCGCGCCCCTATTGGCCGAACGAGCCTCGCAAGGCAAGCCCTTCAACGACGCGTGACCGCGCATCCCGTCGACGCGCCCTCCTAATATTCAACTGGAAATCCCCATGAGCGAAGCCGTCATCGTCTCCACCGCGCGTACGGGGCTCGCCAAATCGTGGCGAGGCGCGCTCAATCTCACCCATGGCGCCACACTGGGCGGGCACGTGGTGCAAGCCGCGGTGCAGCGCGCCGGCATTGCGCCCGATGAGGTGGAAGATTGCATCATGGGCTGCGCATACCCGGAGGGCCCGACTGGCAACAATATTGCGAGACAGATCGCGCTGCGTGCGGGGCTTCCGGTCACGGCAGGCGGCGTCACCGTGAATCGTTTCTGTTCCTCAGGCCTGCAGGCGATCGCGATGGCCTCACACCGGGTCATCGTCGATCAGGTCCCAGTGATGGTCGCCGGTGGCGTCGAGTCCATTTCCTGCGTGCAAAATGACCGCGCCAACAAACACATGTTGCGTGACGCCTGGCTGGTAGAGCACAAACCGACCATTTACTGGACCATGGTGCAGACCGCAGAGGCCGTCGCCAAGCGCTACGGGATTTCACGCCAACAGCAAGACGAGTATGGTGCGCGCAGCCAGCAACGTGCCGCGGCCGCGCTGGCGGCAGGCAGGTTCGCTGATGAGATCGTGCCCATCACCGTTCGCGCTGCTGTGGCGGACAAGGCCACCGGCCAGCTTCTCACCCGTGAGGTGACGCTGGCCACGGACGAGGGCATTCGCGCAGACACGACTTATGAAGGCGTCTCGAAGATTCGCCCCGCCACGCCTGGCGGTGTCATTGCCGCGGGAAACGCGAGCCAGTTTTCCGATGGCGCCTCGGCGTGCGTCGTCATGAACGCGCGGCTCGCTGAGCAGCGCGGCGTCGAGCCCCTTGGCGCATTCCGCGGCTTTGCCGTGACTGGCTGCGAGCCAGACGAAATGGGCATCGGCCCCGTGTTCGCGGTACCACGCCTGTTGCAGCGCGCCGGGCTCAAGGTTGACGACATCGGCCTGTGGGAACTCAATGAGGCGTTCGCCGTGCAAGTCATCTACTGCCGTGACAAGCTGGGCATCCCTGACGAGCGCCTGAACGTCAACGGCGGTGCGATCGCGGTCGGGCATCCCTATGGCGTGTCGGGCGCGCGCCTTGTGGGCCATGCGCTGATCGAGGGAAAGCGCCGAGGTGTCAAATATGTCGTTGTCACCATGTGCATTGGTGGCGGCCAAGGCGCGGCAGGACTCTTCGAAGTGCTCTGAAGGCGCAACGACCATGCATGGGAGCGGTGACGGAGGAGGTCCCGCACAGCTCTTGCGGCTGGGCCCCGATGCCCTTGCGATCCCCTCATATTCGGTGCTTTGGGGCGTGCAATTCAATCTGGTGCAATCCTGATGCGTCCGACCATAGATTTCCTCCTGTACGACTGGCTGGACGTGACTGCATTGACTGAGCGTCCACGCTACGGGGAGCACAGCCTGGAGACCTTTAGCCAGGTGCTCGACACGTGCGAGCGCATCGCTCGGGACAAGTACGCCCCCTTCAACCGTCTGGTCGACATCGAGGAGCCCCGTCAGGAAGGTGATCGCGTGGTGCTGCCCAAAGCCACGCACGAGGCCTGGAAGGCCTATGCGGAATCGGGCATGCTTGCTGCCGCGCAGGACGATGCGCTGGGTGGCATGCAACTGCCTTACACGGTGGAGGCCGCGGCCAATGCGTTCTTCGCCCGAGCGTCAGTCAGCATTGGGGCGGGCCTGCTCACCGTGGGTAACGCCAATTTGCTGATGGCGCACGGCACCCCGGCGCAGCAGCGCGTGTTCGCGCATCCCGAGTTCCGCGGACAGTGGTCCGGGACGATGTGCTTGTCCGAGCCGCAAGCGGGGTCGAGCCTCTCGGACATCGGGACGCGCGCGTTACCCGACGGTGAAGGCTTCGAAACGGACGTGCTCGGCCCGCGCTACCGGCTTTTCGGCAACAAGATGTGGATCTCCGCCGGTGAGCACGACTTGACCGAGAACATCGTGCATCTGGTTCTGGCCAAGATACCCGGCCCGGATGGCAAGCTCAGTGCCGGCGCGCGCGGGATTTCGCTGTTCATCGTGCCCAAGAAACTGGTCGACGCCGAAGGGCGGCTCACGGGTGAACGCAATGATGTGAACTTGGCCGGGCTAAACCACAAATGTGGATGGCGCGGCACTCCCAACACCCTTTTGAATTTCGGCGATGGCCGACATTCCGTGCAGGGAGCCGCCGGGGCGATCGGCTGGCGGGTCGGAGCCGCCGGCGATGGGTTGCGCTGCATGTTTCACATGATGAATGAGGCGCGCATCGGCGTGGGGATGGCAGCGAGCATGTTGGGCATGGCGGGGTTCGAGGCGGCGCTCGCCTACGCGCGTCAGCGCCCTCAGGGGCGCCCGTTGGGGCCCGCCGGCAAGGATCCGGGCCAGCCGCCCGTGGCGATCATCGCCCATGCCGATGTCAAGCGCATGCTGTTGGCGCAGAAAGCGTACGCCGAGGGCGCCCTGGCCTTGGAACTGTACTGCGCGCGGCTCGTCGACGAGCACCGCACGGGCGAAGCGGCAGCGGCGCGCGACGCTGGACTGCTCCTGGAAGTGCTCACCCCCATTGCCAAGAGCTGGCCCTCCGAATGGTGTCTGGAAGCGAACAGCCTGGCGATCCAGGTGCATGGCGGCTACGGGTACACACGCGATTTTCCCGTGGAGCAATACTGGCGCGACAATCGTCTGAACATGATCCACGAGGGGACCCATGGTATTCAGGCGTTGGACCTGCTTGGTCGCAAGGTGGTGATGGAGGATGGCGCAGGGCTTTCGCTCCTGGCTGCACGCATGCACGCCACGATTGCCCGCGCCGAACCGATGTCGTGCCTGTACATGCATGCCGGCGCGCTTAACGCAGCGCTGCAGCAGCTTGTGGAGGCCACGCACCGGGCCTGGGAGGGCGGGGATGCGGCGGCTACGCTGGCCAATGCCACGCCGTACCTGCAGGCATTCGGCCATGTGGTGCTGGCATGGATCTGGCTCGATGTGGCCCAATCGGCACTTGCGCACCTAGCCGACAAGACGGGCAAGTCGGATCTGCGCGACGGGAAGCTCCAGGCATGCCGCTACTTCTATGCTTACGAGCTACCGAAAATCCAGGCGTGGTTGCAGGTTGTAGCCCGACGCGACGCGACCTGCCGCGAGATGCAGGACGCGTGGTTCTGACAAGGAGCACCCATGACCACGACCGTACAACGACTCTTTGACCTCACCGGGCGCTGCGCGCTTGTGACTGGAGGGTCGCGCGGCCTCGGACTGCAGATGGCCCAGGCATTAGGTCAAATGGGTGCCAAGCTGGCCTTGGTCGCGCGCAAACCCGATGAACTGCACCAGGCACGTGAGCATCTTCGCGCGCTGGGCCTCGACGCCGATGTCTTTCCTGCCGACTTGCTGCAGCGCGCGGCCATCGCACCACTTGTGCAAAAAGTGCAGGATACAGTGGGCGCCATCGATATTCTGGTCAACAATGCGGGCGCCACTTGGGGCGCCGCGGCGGAGGATTATCCCGACGAAGCTTGGGACAAGGTCATGCGTTTGAACGTCGACGCGGTGTTCTTCTTGACCCGCGAGGTTGCCAAGCGAAGCATGATTCCCCAAAGCCGGGGCAGCATCGTCAACATCGCATCGATTGCCGGGTTGCGGGGCAACCCGCTGCCGATGCGCACCATCGCCTACAACACATCCAAGGGGGCGGTGATCAACTTCACGCGCGCCCTTGCGGCCGAGTGGGGACAGCATGGGATCCGCGTCAACGCCATCCTCCCTGGCTTTTTCCCATCCAAGATGACGGCCGGGCTGCTGGAGACGATGCGCGAGCGTCTCATCCAGAAAACCCCGCTGGCTCGCATCGGCGGTGAAGACGACTTGATGGGCGCGGCAGCCTTTTTTGCAAGCGATGCATCGCGCCACGTCACCGGCCAATGCCTGGCCGTGGATGGTGGTGCAAGCATTGTCTGAGGCCCCAGTCAACGAGCCCGGGTGATGCAAAGCGACGCTCTCCTGAATGCACGCGGCGCTTTGCACACGCAAGGGCGCGCCGAGGCGCCGCGCGACGTACCGCGAACCGCGCCGGGCAGCACGCCGTCCGTGCGCGAGCTGCTGTCGTCAATCACCAGTGTTGTGCTGGCAGGAGGCGGGAACCGTTGCTGGTGGCAGGCCGGCATGTGGGATGTGCTCCAACCGGAGGGGCTGACGCCCACGCAGGTTGCCGGGGTGTCAGCGGGTGCAGCCACGGCCTGCATGCTTCTGGCTGGCAAGACCGCGCTGACGCTCGACCATTATGGCCGCATGACGGCGCATAACCCGCGCAATTTTTACCTCGGTCGCCTGTTGCGCGGCCAGCGTGCTTTCCCGCATGCACAAATGTATCGCGAGGCACTGCTTGCCATCTTCGATGCTCAGGCGCTGGAGGCATTACGCAGCCAGCCGCGCATCTACGTGCAGGTCTCCCGCCTGCCACGCTGGCTCGGTCCTCGCAGCGGCGTGCTGGCCGGGATTTTCGCCTACCAGTTCGACAAGAAGGTTCGCAAGCTGCTGCATCCGCGCGCGGGCCGGCTCCTGGGCTTTGTGCCTGAGGTCCTGGTAGCGCAGGACTGCCCGACCCCTGAGGACTTGGCAGATCTGCTCCTTGCGTCGAGCTGCACGCCCCCATTCACGCCGGCGCTGCGCCTGCATGGACGACCGGTGCTTGATGGAGGGATGGTCGACAACGTGCCGGTTGACGCGCTTCCCGCGGGGCCCCGACAGGGGATTACCCTGGTACTGCTCACCCGCCGGTACGCGCGACCTTTGCCGCAATCACCGCAGCGTATCTATGTTCAGCCATCGCGCCGGGTGCCGGTCCGTGGCTGGGACTACACCAACCCGCACGGCATCCGCGCTGCTTACGAGCTCGGTCGCCACGATGCGCGGCAACTTCTGGCTCGCCTGCACGCGCATGGCATGGCCACTTTTCTGGAGAACACACATGACTGATCACAATCTGCAAATCGTCCTTGCTGGAAGGCCCACGGGCTGGGTTGACGAGAGCCACTTTCGGCTCGAGAGCCACCCGGTCCCTGAGCCTGGTGAAGGCGAGGTTCTGGTCCGCAATCATTGGCTCTCGCTCGATCCCTATATGCGCGGGCGCATGTCGGACGCCAAGTCTTATGCCGAACCCGTCGCCCTGGGTGGTGTGATGGTGGGGGGAACCGCAGGTGAGGTTGTGGCCTCGCGCGATCCCCAATTCCAGCCAGGGGACAAGGTTGTCGGCATGTTGGGCTGGCAGCTGTACGGCGCCGTCCCCGCACGCGCCCTGCAAAAGGTCGACACGACCCACGTGCCACTATCCGCCTATCTTGGCCCGGTGGGCATGCCTGGCGTAACAGCCTGGTACGGTCTGAATGCGATTTGCGAGCCCAAGGCCGGTGAAACGGTGGTGGTCACAGCCGCCTCCGGCGCCGTGGGAAGTGTCGTCGGCCAACTGGCCAAGGCCAAAGGCTGCCGCGCTGTGGGCGTCGCCGGAGGCGAAGAGAAGTGCCGCTATGTGGTCGAAGAACTCGGCTTTGACGCCTGTGTGGACTATAAGGCAGGCAACCTCAAAGACGACCTGAAAGCGGCGTTGCCCAGCGGGTTGGACTGCCTGTTCGAAAACGTGGGCGGGGAGATCTTTGATGCGCTCCTGGCTCGCACGAATGCCTTCGCCCGAATAGCGCTGTGCGGTCTGATTGCCGACTACAACACGACAGATCCCTACTGCGTGAAGAACATCCGCGCCGTTTTGGTCAGTCGCCTGAGGATGCAGGGATTCATCGTCTCCGAACACATGGAGCAGTGGCCCGCCGCGTTGCGTGAACTCGCCGGCTTGGTGGCCAGCGGCAAGCTTCACTGGCGCGAGTCCGTCGCGCAGGGACTGGAACACGCACCAGCGGCTTTCATCGGCCTTCTCAAGGGTCAAAACTTCGGCAAACAGTTGGTGAAACTGATCTGAACAAGGGACATGCCATGCAAGCTGACACGCGCGAAGTGGCACCGGCTCTGGCTTTCGATGCTGCAGCGCTGAGCGACTACCTGCGTGCACATCTTCCCGATGCTCAGGGACCGCTGCGCGTCGAACAGTTCAAGGGCGGTCAGTCCAATCCCACCTATATGCTTACGGCGGCGAACGGCAAGCGCTACGTGCTGCGACGCAAGCCACCGGGCAAGCTTCTGCCTTCTGCCCATGCCGTCGACCGCGAATACCGCATCATGCGGGCTCTGGCCGGCAGCGGCGTACCCGTGCCCGGCATGCATGTGCTTTGCCTTGACGAGTCCGTGATTGGCACGGCGTTTTACGTCATGGACTTCGTCGATGGGCGCATTTTCTGGGACCCCTTGTTGCCAGGGATGCAACCCGCAGAGCGCGCCGCCATTTTTGACGAAATGAACCGGGTAATCGCTGCCTTGCACAGCGTGGACTACGCCGCGCTTGGCCTGGCCGACTACGGCAAGCCCGGCCAATACATCGCCCGACAGGTGACGCGCTGGTCCCAACAATACCGCGCCAGTGAAACCGAACCCATCGATGCCATGGATCGGTTGATCGCATGGTTGCCCGCGCACATCCCGCCCGGTGACGAAACGGCCATCGTGCATGGCGACTATCGTCTGGACAACGTGATCTTCCACCCCACCGAGCCACGCATCCTGGCCGTCCTTGACTGGGAGCTCTCCACCCTGGGCCATCCGCTGGCCGATTTTGCCTACCACTGCATGGCCTGGCGCTTATCACCGGGTCAGTTTCGTGGCTTGATCGGTGGCGATCTGGCGGCCTTGGGCGTTCCGACCGAAAGCGAGTACGTGGCCCGCTACTGCGCACGCACGCAACGGCCGCCGGTTTCGCAGACTGATTGGGAGTTCTACGCCGCCTTCAACATGTTCCGCCTCGCCGCCATCCTGCAAGGCGTACTCGCGCGCGCCCTGCAGGGGAACGCGTCAAGCAGCCAGGCGCTGGAAGCTGGCCGGCGCGCAAGGCCCTTGGCCGAAGCTGCTTGGGCGCAGGTACAGGCAACCCACGCAACCTGAAAACGCACTTTTCATCCTCGAGGAACCATCATGGACTTCACACACAGCGACAAGGTACGTGCCCTGCAGGAGCGCGTCACCGCATTCATGGACGCACACGTCTATCCTAACGAGGCACGATTTTTCGCGGAGGTCGAGGCCAACCGCAAGGCGGGCAATGCCTGGCAGCCCACCACGGTCATTGAGGAACTCAAGGCTCGCGCGCGCGAGGCCGGGCTATGGAACCTGTTTCTTCCCGAGTCCGAGCGCGGCGCCGGACTCACCAATCTTGAATACGCGCCCCTGTGCGAAATCATGGGCCGCTCCCATATTGCACCGGAGACATTCAATTGCTCGGCGCCTGACACCGGCAATATGGAAGTCCTGGAGCGCTATGGCACACCCGAGCAGAAGGCGCAATGGCTCGACCCTCTGCTCCGAGGTGAAATCCGCTCGGGATTTGCAATGACAGAGCCCGGCGTGGCGTCCAGCGACGCCACCAACATCCAGGCCAGCATCCGCCGTGACGGCGAGCACTACGTGGTCAATGGCCGCAAGTGGTGGACCTCCGGAGCCAACGATCCGCGCTGCAAGGTGCTGATTTTCATGGGAAAGACCGATGCCGAAAATCCGGACCGGTACCGCCAGCAATCCATGATCCTGGTGCCCATGGATACACCCGGCGTGCAGGTGCTGCGCCATCTTCCGGTCTTCGGATACGACGACGCGCCGCATGGCCATGCCGAGATTGCATTCACCGATGTACGCGTGCCGCTCACCCATATGCTTCTGGGCGAAGGGCGAGGCTTTGAGATTGCCCAAGGGCGTCTCGGCCCCGGCCGCATCCACCACTGCATGCGCCTGATCGGTCTGGCTGAGCGCGCGCTCGAAGACATGTGCAAGCGCACTTTGGCGCGCACAGCGTTCGGCCGACCGCTTGCCGACCATGGCGTCACACGCGAGCGCATCGCCAACGCGCGCCTGCTGATCGACCAGGCCAGACTGCTGGTGTTCAAGGCCGCCGATATGATGGATCGTGCCGGCAACAAGGCTGCCCGTAAAGAAATCGCGATGATCAAAGTCGCAGCGCCCACGATGGCCTGCCAGGTCATCGACTGGGCACTGCAAGCGCATGGTGGGGGCGGCGTAAGCGACGATTTTGGCTTGGCTTATGCGTACGCCCAGGCCCGGACGTTGCGCTTCGCCGACGGCCCCGACGAAGTGCATCGCGACCAAATCGCAAGACTCGAACTGGAGCGTTATCGCCCCAAGCGCTGAGCGTCCACCACGGTCCATCGCCACTTCGCGTAAAGGTCCGACCACGATGCCCTACGCCCCGGTCAACGGCCAACGTGTCTATTTCCGGGACTCGGGCGGGCCTGGCCAACGCTGGTGTTTTGCCACGGCCTTTTGATGGACGGCAGCATGTTCGAGCCCCAGGTCGAGTGCTTTCGCGAGCAGTGGCGAGGCATCACGTGGGACCAGCGTGGTCATGGGCGAACGGCGGGTGACGGCATTGCTGCGTTCAGCGACTACGACTCGGCCGATGACTTGGCGGCGCTGATGAACCATCTGGCCATCGAGCACGCCGTGTTCGCCGGGATGAGTCAGCGCGGCTACGGTGCGCTGCGGCTTGCTCTGACCCACCCACGGCTCGTGCACGGACTCGTCCTCCTCAACACGCAGGCGCTGCCGGAGGACGACGCCGTGATCCCGAGGCACAAGAAAATGCTTGCCATCTGGACGCAAGGCGGTCTGCCCGAGAAGATGGCCGACAACATTGCGCGCATCATCCTCGGAGAGGGGGCGCCGCAGGCGCAATCCTGGAAGGCCAAGTGGCACCTGTGGAGGCCCCATAACCTGATCGCGAGCTTTCAGGCCTTGATGGAGCGCGATGACATCTCCGGGCGCCTGGGAGCCATCCAGGTCCCTGCACTGGTGATTCACGGGGCGCAGACACCGCCATCGCCCTGGAGAGAAGCGTGGCCCTGCAGCGGCTTCTCGCCGATGCGCGCATGGCGGTCATTGCGGGAGCGGAACATGCCAGCAACCTGACGCATGCCGCTCTGGTCAACGCCCAGATGGGACCGTTCCTGCAACGCACCAAAGCAGACTGGGTAGAGAAAACAGACAAAGGAGACAAAGAATGAATTCACACCATCTGGATGTTTGGCCCAAAGGCCTGCCGCAACACCTGCACATTCCACAAACCAACCTGTTCTTCAATGTCGAGGTGGCGGCAGCGCGGTTCCCTGACAAGCCATTCCTGATTTTCTACGATGGCACATTGAGCTTTGGCGCCTTCAAGCGCGAGGCTGAAGCGATTGCCGGCTTCCTGCAAAAACGCTGCGCAATTCAAGCGGGCGACCGTGTCCTGCTTGACATGCAAAACAGCCCGCAGTTCGTGCTTGCCTACTACGGGATCTTGCGTGCGGGCGGCGTTGTGGTCCCGGTCAACCCGATGAACCTCACACATGAGCTCGCTCACTACGTGAACGACAGCGGGGCCAAGGTAGCCTTTGTCGGGCAGGAACTGTTCGCCCAGATGCGCCCACTTCTGGGCCAAGGCCTGGAGCACATCATCGTGGCTGCGTACAGCGACTACGCCGCCGAGTCCCCCCACATCGCAGTGCCGTCATTCGTTGCGGCTGCCCGGGAGAACCTTACGGAGGCCAATGTCACGCTCTGGGTGGACATGCTCGCGGAACAACATGCTCCCGGACCCTTGAGCACCAGCCCAGGCGATTTGTGCGTCATGCCGTACACCTCCGGAACCACCGGAAGGCCCAAGGGCTGCATGCACACCAACCACAGCGTCATGAGCACCGCAGTCGGTGGTATCGAATGGGTGCGGATGCCGCAGGACACCGTGGTGCTCGCCGTTCTGCCGTTCTTCCATGTCACCGGCATGCAAATGAGCATGAACGGGCCCCTGTACAACGGCAATACCGTCGTCCTGCTGCCCCGCTGGGACCGCGATGCTGCAGCTGCATGCGTGCAGCGCTACAAAGTGGGGTCCTGGCAAGCCATCTCCACCATGGTTGTGGACTTTCTAATGAACCCGCATATCGCAGACTATGACCTCTCGAGCGTGTGGAACATGGGCGGCGGTGGTGCGGCGATGCCCGAAGCGGTGGCGCAGAAGCTCCATGATCTGTGCGGTATCACCTATATGGAGGGCTATGGCATGACCGAAACCATGGCTCCCTCGCACATCAACCCGCTGGACCGGCCCAAACGCCAATGCCTTGGCATCCCGATCTTCGATGTGGATGCCCGCGTCATTGACCCGCAAACCTTGCGCGTCTTGCCTGCTGGGGAGGTGGGCGAAATTGTCGTACACGGCCCCCAGGTGATGCAGGATTACTGGGGTCAGCCCACGGCGACCGAGGAGGCGTTCATCACCCAGGATGGCAAGCGATTCTTGCGCACCGGTGACCTTGGTCGCGTCGACGAGGAAGGCTATTTTTTCATGGTCGACCGTCTCAAGCGCATGATCAACGCCTCCGGCTACAAGGTCTGGCCCGCAGAGGTCGAATCCATGATGTACCAGCATCCGGACATTGCCGAAGCTTGCGTGGTGGGTGCCGTCGATGCCAAGCGGGGGGAGACGGTCAAGGCCTACGTCGTCCTCAAGCCGCAGGCTCGAGGCGGAGTGAGCGAGCAATCCATTGTGGATTGGGCGCACGAACACATGGCGGCGTACAAGAGCCCACGCATCGTCGAATTTGTCGACAGCCTTCCCAAGTCGGGCACAGGCAAAGTGCAATGGCGCGCTTTGCAAGAGCGCGAGGCACAGCGCCAGCAAGCGGCGCCTTGAGCGCATGGCATCGGTGAAGTGATTGGGGCGCCAGGTGCGCCTCGCTCCGTCGTTGCGAGGCGCCGACGCCGGTTCCTTTTGTGCCGCTGTGCGGAATAGGATTCCACCTATTGACAGTGCATGACCCCGCGGCTTCAATCAGCAACTGCTTCCATCTGGATGCGGCCACGCCCTTCGAGTCCATGGACCAGATCGTCCAATTGCTGTTCAACGGCCTAACCCTTGGTGCCATTTATGGACTGGTCGCGCTCGGCCTGACGATGGTCTACGGTGTGCTGCATATTCCGAACTTTGCACATGGCGCGCTATACATGGTGGGCGGTTATGTAGCCTATACGCTGATCAGCAAGCTGGGGCTTGGCTATTGGTGGGCGATGCTGGGCGCGGGAACGACCGTGGCGCTTCTGGGCATGCTGATGCAAGCACTGGTGTTTGCGCCGCTGCGCAAGGCGCCCGAGCTTTACGACATGATCGGGGCCATCGGCGTCATGCTGTTTCTCGAATCTGCAGCCCAACTCATTTGGGGGGCTGGGTTCCATCGCCTGCCCACCCCGTACGGCCAGGTTCTGCAGATCGCAGGCATGCCGTTTCCCCTGCAACGGGTACTCATCATCGCGGCCGCTTTCGTCTTGGTGAGCGTCTTGCACCTGTTTCTGACCCGCACGGTCACGGGATCGACCATCCTGGCCTTGGCGCAGGACCCGCAGGGTGCCGCGCTCGTCGGCATCGATGCACGACGGGTGACGTACCTGGTGTTTGCCATCTCAGGTGCGCTCGCTGCAGTGGCAGCGGTGCTTTACGCGCCCATCAACCTTTTGTACCCGACGATGGGCGGTCTGGTGATCGTGAAGGCGTTCGTGATCATCATTCTCGGCGGCATGGGCAGCTTCCCGGGAGCCATCCTCGGAGGGCTGATCATTGGAATGGCCGAGAGCTTCGGCGGCTTCTACGTCTCCACCGACTACAAAGACATCATCGCCTTCGTGCTTCTGGTGGTCGTCCTCTCGATGCGGCCGCAAGGCTTGTTGACACAGGGTGCTCGCTGACATGGGACCGTCCCGGCGCACGGCCATATGGATCGCGCCGCTGGCGCTCGGGATCGCGTTGCCGTGGCTTGCGGGCGGCAATGACTATGTCTTGTCCGTGCTCGCGCTGGCTTTCATCTACGCCATCGCGACGCTGGGTCTGAATCTCATCACGGGTTATACGGGGCAGCTCAATTTGGCACACGCCGGCTTCATGGCCATTGGGGCCTACACGGTGGGCATCCTCACGGTTGACCATGGAGTTCCGTTCTGGTGGGCCTTCTTGCTGTCGGGGGTGGTTCCAGCCGTATTGGGCATGCCCATTGGCTGGCTGTCGCTGCGCCTGCGCGGGTATTACTTCGCGATATTCACGCTCTGTGTGGGCACGATCATCAATCTGGTCATCGAAAAATGGGATGGTCTTACCCACGGTGTGAGCGGCATCATCGGCATTCCGGCACCTCCAGGCTTCGGCCCTGTGCAATTCTCCACGCCACGCGCCCAGTATTACCTGGCGCTCGGTGCCCTTGTGGTCATGACGTGGATGATGCAGCGCATCGTGCGCTCCTTGGTTGGGCGCAGCTTCATGGCCGTGCGAAACAGCGAACCGCTCGCCGAAGCCTTGGGCATTCCGCTCATGCGCACCAAACTGCTGGCCTTTGTACTTTCAGTGTTTTACGCCGGTTTGGCCGGTGGACTATATGCGGGGACCATCCGCTTTCTGGGCCCGGATGTGGCCAATATCGCGCACACGTTCGACATGGTCACAGCCATGCTCATCGGTGGGCTGGGTACGGTTGCCGGGCCGATTGTCGGCTCATTGGTCCTGCCCTGGATCACGCAATACCTGCAGTTCATGCAGGACTACCGCATGCTCGTATTCGGCCCGCTGCTGGTCGTGCTCCTCATTTTCCTGCCCGCGGGCATTGTCGGCAGCCTTCGCAATTGGCGCGCCAGGCGTACCTCGCAGGCCTTGGCCGTCGCACAAGCTGATGCGGCACCCGCTCACGAACACCGAGCCTCCGCGGCACAAAGACACGGCCATGCTTGAAATCCATGACTTAGGTGTGCGTTTCGGGGGACTGGCTGCAGTCGACGGCGTCAGCACGCGTATTGCACGAGGCAGCATCACAGCCATCATCGGGCCGAACGGCGCTGGCAAAACAACCTTTTTCAATCTCATCAGCGGAGTCTGCAAGCCCAGCTGCGGGTCCATTCGCCTCGAGGGGCAAACCGTCACGGGGTCGCGTCCTGACCACATGGCACGGCTCGGCATAGCCCGGACCTTTCAAAGTTCCCAACTCTTCGACCATGCCAGCGTGCTGGACAATCTGATCATCGGCCATCGCCTGCGCACTCGAGCAGGCTTGTGGGATGCACTGTTGGGCTCGCCACGGCTGCGCCGCGAAGAGGCGCTGTGTCGCACCAAAGCGCAAGCCGCACTCGAATTCGTCGGTTTGCGTGATGTGGCGCACCGCCTGGCCGGCGATATCACGCAAGAGCAGCGCAAGCGCGCCGCCATTGCTCTGGCGCTAGCCACTGAGCCCAAGCTCATCCTTCTTGATGAGCCTGCGGGGGGCATCAATCCGGAGGAAACCGCGCGATTGGCCGAGCTCATCCGCAAGCTTGCCTTAAGCGGCCTGACGGTCTGCCTGGTGGAGCACAAGATGGACATGGTCATGCGTTTGGCCGATACCGTAATCGTTCTCAACCATGGCAAGAAAATCGCGGAAGGCGCGCCAGAGGCCATCCGCGAGAATCCTCATGTCATTCATGCATACCTGGGAGTGCCGGATGCTGAAGCTTGAGGGAGTGACGGTAGGTTACGACGCTTTTCTGGCCTTACAGGGCGTCGACATGCACGTGCACGAGGGCGAATTGGTCGTGCTGCTCGGTGCGAACGGAGCTGGAAAAAGCAGCTTGTTCCATGCCCTCAGTGGCTTGCTGCGCATTCGCTCCGGGCAGGCGCGGTGGGGGGAACTGGACCTTGCCCACCTGCGCGCACCGCAAATCGTCGCGCATGGACTTGTCCACTGTCCGGAAGGTCGCAAGCTCTTTGGCCAGCTTTCCGTATTGAAAAACCTGCAACTCGGTGCCTATGTGCACCGCCGCGAGAAGGCCGGCGTGCGAGAGCGCCTGGACCAGGTGTTCGCGCTTTTTCCCGACCTTGCTGAAAAACGCGATAAGCCAGCTGGTTCGCTCAGTGGCGGACAACAGCAGATGGTGGCGATCGGACGCGCCTTGATGGGCCAACCCAAGTTGCTGCTCCTCGACGAGCCTTCGCTTGGGCTTGCGCCCCTTGTGGTCAAGCAGATGTTCGAGGTCATCCAGGCGATCAACAAAGCCGGCACCACGGTCCTGCTGGCCGAACAAAACGCTCATGCAGCGTTGCGTATCGCAAACCGCGCATACGTCATCGAGCAGGGCAGGGTGGTCATGGAGGGCAACGCCACGGCGCTGTTGCACGACGAAAGCATACGCAAAGCGTATATCGGCACCTAGGAACCCCTCGGATTCCATGCCGATTGGTTGATTCCAAACCCAAAGGAGACAAGCATGCGTGCATTCACAACCCTGAAAAAACTCTCACTGGCCGCAGCCACGGCCGCGGCCTTCGGCGCGGCCGCGCACGGGCAGGATGTGATCAACATCGGCTACACCGGGCCACTGAGTGGCGGAGCGGCACAGTACGGCAAAAACGTGCTTTCGGGCATCGAGATGGGAGTCGATGAGGTCAATGCCGCAGGTGGCGTGACCATCAAAGGCAAAACGTACACGTTCAAAGTCATCGCACTGGATGATCAGTACAACCCAGCGCAGGCGGCCATCAACGGCAGGCGCCTCGTCGAACAGGACAAAACGCCAGTGATTTTTTGTCCCCATGCCGGGGGCATCTTCGCCCTGCAGACATTCAACACGCAAGCCAATTTTCTGCTGATGGCCTACTCCAGCGTGCCGAGCATCACGCAGGCAGGGAACAAGCTGACCATTCGCATCCCGCCATCCTTTGCAAGCTACGTGCCCGCCTATGCGCACACGGAGATGAAACTTTTCGGCAAGTCTGTCGGCTTGGCCCCATCGGATACCGACTATGGCAAGGCTTGGTCGAAGATTTTCCGCGAAGGCTGGGAAAAGGCAGGCGGCAAAGTGGTCGCCGACAACCCCATCTCGTACAACAAATCGGCGGATTTTTACAGCGGAGTGAGCCGCGTGCTGGCGGCAAAGCCTGACGTGATGTTCGTGGGAGGCCCGTCCGAACCAACGGCCCTCGTGGTCAAACAGGCGCGTGACCTCGGTTTCAAGGGCGGATTTGCCGTGATGGACCAGGCCAAGTTCGACGAGATGGCCAAGGTTTTGGGCGGCTACGCCCCGATGGACGGATCGATCGGTGTGCTGCCCCTGGGTTCGGACGCCCGTCCGGCCATGAAGGCATACGTTGCCGCATATGCCAAGAGCCATGGCGGAACGGTTCCGACGTCTGAAATGGCTTTTAACTACACCATGGTGCATGCGCTGGCCGCAGCCATGAAGATGGCCGGAAGCGCCACCGACGCCACCGCAATTCGGGCCGACATGTCCGCCGCCCTCAAGGCCTTGCCCGCGTCTGAGAATCCCCAAGACTTTACCGGCATTGACAGCAATGGCGGCACCGAGTCCGATGCGTTCCTTGCATTGATCCAGGATGGCAAGCTGCGCCAGGCCAAGATCAGCGAACTGGTGAAGTGATGCAATTGCCGTAGTCGCCCGGCACCTCTGGCGCATGCCGGGGATGCCGTTTGCCTTTGTTGCAGCCTGAGCGCCCACACCGTGCCTGCAGCGAAGGGGCGATTGCGCTTTGGGTCGCGTCGCTTTGGTAAGGACGTAGCGGCGCGCGGCCATGATGCGCACTCCCAACTCTGGCCTGCCCGACGCACGCTGTGCGTGTGGGCATCACACACCCATTGCCAAACGCATGCAATGGCGAGCGGTCCGTCAGCAGGACCCTGATATGTGTCAAGCCGTGTCTTGTCGTTTCAAAATATCCTTAACGCAGGGCGAAGCTACAACGTGTGCTGAGCGTTGACCGCTGAGTTGCCATCGAGCCCACACCCGCGAGACGAGCATGAGCTCATGCATGAAGCGGAAACGGCAGTGATTTGCCAAGGAGAAACGTGATGGGAACATACAAGAAGGCGCTGCTGATCATGGCTTTGAGCGCAAGCCTCAGCGCATGCGGCGGTGGTGGAGGAGCGGGAACAACGTTGTCGTTCCCGCTTCAGACCGCGGTCGTAAATCTGTACAGCACGGGTTACCAGAAAACCGCGGTGGTCAGCGGCACGGCGCTTATATCCGGACTTTCAATTCCGGTGTCCGGCGCAGTGACGCTCACGCGTACACCCGCGGCCAATCCAACAACTTTTGAGGGGCAGGATGCCTTAGTTGCGACAACCTCGGTTGCTGGCAGCATCACCGTGGGTAGCCAGACACTTTCAATGGATTCAAGTACGCAAGGCTACTTATCGCCAACTTACGCTCCCTTGGGCTATGCAGGCAACGGACAGTACTGCGTCGCGACCACAGCGAGCTCTTATCCGTCGACCGTGACCATCGGACAAACCGGCCCCATTGTCTCGTACAACTGCTACACGGACAGCACCAAAACGACGCCAACCGGCAGCGAGTCCTTGAGCTTTGCCGTCGCGCCCGGCCCATCGAATTCAACAGCAACGGTTTCGCTCATCGACACGTTTGTCGATTTCTCAAACGTCCAGCTTTTCCGAGCCCAGGACAACTATGTCGTTGATACGGCAGGGAATTACACATTCGTGTCCGAGAGCGGGGAGCAAACGCTCACTGCAAACGGCACTTCGATCACCGTCAATCTCACAATAACTCCGCAGTGAGAATGATCCGGTCTTTCGACGGTGCATGCGTTTAGCGCTCGCTTGCAGGCGAGCCCTTTGCTTGCGTCGCCCGGCCCCTTTCGAGGCAGGGTTGCCTTGATGTGGGACAGGTCAGTGACGGAATGTTCATGTGATGAAAGTCCATTTTGGCATGACGGTATAACGAACGCTTTGTTGGCATGCAGCTGCGCAGGCCTTAGGCTTGCGCTTGACCCGACATGCGGTCGGCAAAAACAAAGGAGTTCACGATGAGTCTGCGACTTGGAGACATAGCCCCGGATTTCACGGCCGAAACGACCGAGGGGACTATTCGATTTCACGACTGGATTGGAAGCAGTTGGGCCTTGCTGTTCTCACACCCGAAGGACTTCACACCCATCTGCACCACGGAACTGGGAACCGTGGCAAGGCTCAAGCCCGAGTTCGATAAACGCAACTGCAAACTCATTGGCTTGTCCGTCGATCCTGTCGCCGAACACCACGTGTGGGCCAAAGATATCGCCGAAACGCAAGGAACGGCACCCAACTACCCAATCATCGGCGACACGAAACTTGAGGTGGCGAAGCTCTACGACATGCTTCCGGCAGACGAGAGCGGCGCCTCCGACGGGCGCACTGCAGCCGACAATGCGACTGTGCGATCCGTGTTTTTCATCGGACCGGATAAAAAGGTTAAAGCCATGCTCGTCTACCCGATGAGCAACGGACGCGATTTCACGGAGGTCCTGCGCCTTCTGGACGCGCTGCAGCTGACGGCCAAGCATGGTGTGGCGACACCCGCAAATTGGCACCCTGGAGACGATGTCGTCATACCCACATCGATTACCGATGACGCTGCCAAAAAGAAATTCCCAGGCGGTTGGAAAACGCTCAAGCCGTACCTTCGGGTGGTCCCTCAGCCGAAATAAGGGCCACGCCATGCCCCGGGGCCCGAACGGGTTCTGGGGCACCGAAAGCTTGAAAAAGGGCCGCGCCAACATGGGCGTGTTCGTGTGCATCGCGTTCGCGCGCAACGAGTCAGCGCATCGCTCCGCCGGTGAACCGGCCCCAAAACGAGCTCAACACAAGCAGGTCAGTGCCGGCCGGGTCTAGAATTTGACATTCGATCCTTGGCCCTATCAGGGATCAGGCCCTGCATGATCGGATCCTGCAGTGTCGTGTCAGGCCGCAGGACGTGGATTGTCTCCAGCGCGAGCAAACCACCGACAACGCGCCAATCACCTTGCCCCCGTCATGCCCACCACCTCCTATTGGCTCTTCGTTGGCTTTGCTCTGGCTGCCTCGTTCACACCGGGCCCCGCAGTCATGCTGTCGATTCACAATGCCATGCATTACGGGTGGCGCCGCGCGCTGTGGTCGTCGCTCGGCAATGTATCGGGCCTCTTGGTGCTGACGTTGCTCAGTGCACTCGGCGTTAACGCCATTCTTCACGCATCCGCGCTCGCTTTCAACGTGCTCAAGGTCTCTGGTGCGATCTATCTCATTTGGCTTGGCGTACAACAGTGGCGTGGCGCCAGCCGCGGCGCAAGGCCAATGCCGGCAACGTCTTCGAGCACGGTGGCACCTGAGCGCCACCCGCGCGCACTCTACGTGAAGGGGTTGGCCGTGGCGCTCACCAACCCGAAGGCAATCGCCTTCGTTGCAGCGCTGTTCCCTCAGTTCCTGAGCCCGTCCCGTCCGATGACCCCGCAATATGCCACACTCACGGGCACATTCATGGTCATCTCGCTAGTGTCCTGTCCCGTAAATAACTGGCATTAATCTTGCATGCCAGTGCGGTATCTTTGAACCCGAGATACCGCGATGAAAACAGGCAGGCCGAAGGCCGAACTTTTGCTGACGGACGCGGAGCGTTCGCAGCTT